>DAITQE010000636.1:0-2852 GCA_036833235.1 Opitutus sp. | reverse complement strand
GGCCGAATGGCAATTCGCTTGGCGGAGTGAAACCAACGCTGCAGCCTGCGCGTTCCGTCATGACGTCAGCGCCAAAATCATCCGTGCACACGCGAGCCTTGCTCATGCTGTTGCTCGCGAATCTTTTTTGGGGGCTGAGTTTCCCGCTCATCAAGGCGATTGGCGCCGCGCATATTCAAGTGCTGCCGGGCAGCACGACGTGGTTCATCACCGCGTACACGCTCGCCCCGCGATTTCTGCTGGGGACGCTCGTTCTCGGCGCGCTGTGTTTTGGTTCGCTGCGCACGCTAACTCGCAGTGAGTGGCGGCAGGCACTCGGTCTCGGCTCGTTTGCGACCGCGGGAATGATCTTTCAAATCGACGGACTGCAGTTCGCCTCGGCGTCGACGTCCGCGTTTCTCACCCAATTCTACGCGATCATGATTCCCGTGTGGCTCGCGTTGCGCGCACGCCGCAGCCCGCCGTGGACAGTTTGGGTGAGCTGTGGACTCGTCATTGCGGGTGTGGCGGTGCTCGCCAAACTCGACTGGCAGGATTTGCGGCTGGGTCGCGGTGAATGGGAAACACTGGTCAGCTCGGTGTTTTTCATGGGCCAGATATTGTGGCTGGATCGGCCGGAGTTTTCCGGCAATCGCGCGCTTCCCGTCACGGTTGTGATGTTTGCGGTGGAAGCGGTGGCGGCATCCGCCATGGCCGTACTGACGGCGCCGCACGCGTCCGATTTGTTCGTGCCCTGGACCTCCGCGCCGTGGCTGGTCTTTACGCTCGTCCTCACTCTGTTTTGCACGCTCGGTGCGTTCACGATCATGAATACGTGGCAGCCGAAGATTACCGCAACCGAGGCCGGCCTGATCTATTGCGTCGAGCCGGTCTTCGCGTCGCTAATGGCGTTGTTTCTGCCCGCTTGGTTCTCAGCCTGGGCCGGTTTCGATTATGCCAACGAATTCGCCACGTCCAACCTCTTGCTCGGCGGCGGATTGATCACAGCCGCCAATGTGCTGATCCAACTGAGGCCGCTGCCGCGGCGACTCGCGCCGGCCCACTCGGACTAGAGTGGCGCCGCCGTAGATGCGAGCGTGACAGACCGCGTGAAAACTCCGTGCAGTGTGCGCCGGCCGCGGGTTTAACACGCAAATCAACACACCCCGCCCTTTGGGCACCCCTCTCAAGAGGGGACTTCGGCTGCTCGGCAGTATAAAATCCCCTCTCAAGAGGGTGGCGCGAAGCGCCGGGGTGTGTTCGGGAGTTTTCGCACAGTCTGTCACGCCCGCGGCTACACCACCAGCCGCGGACCGCGGATCGACGCGAGCGCACGCAGCGTAACGGCTGTCAGCACCACCGCGCCGCCCACCAGCGCCAGTTTCGAGGGCCGCTCTCCCATCATCATCAGCACCCAGACGGGATTGAGAACGGGCTCAATCACGGGAATGAGTACGGCCTCGAGTGCTGTCACGTGTTTGATCGCGCGCGCGTACAGCCAGTAGGAAATCCCCAGCTGCACCACGCCGAGCGTGATCAGTGAGAACCAACCGCTCACGCTGAGCGCGGGCGCTTGCACGATCCACGGAAGTCCGACCAGAAACGCGAGCAGGTTGCCGAGGATAATCGACTCCACCGGCGAGCCGTCCTTTTGCTTGCGCAACGCGATCGTCATGGCCGCGAACGCCACGCCGCTGAGCACCGCGATCGTGTTACCCAGCACCGCCGTGAGTTCCAGGCTATCAGCGAAGAACAGCGTCATGCCACCCAGCACGACCACGATCGTGATCCAATCCGCCCGCGTCGCGCGCTCACCCAGAAACCACGCGCCGAAAAGCGCGACCCAAACCGGCGCGGTATATTGGAGCAGGATCGCATTCGCGGCGGTGGTCAGCTTGGTCGCGACACAGAATGAAACCGTGCACGCCGCGTAACCGAGCGCACCGATGAGCTGCGCCCGCGAAAAGTGAAACTTCAGCCCGCGATTCGTCGCCAGCAAGAAGAGCGCCGCGATGAAGCCGCGACCACCCGCCACCGCCAAGGGTGGCCAGATGACGGCTTTGATGAGCAGGCCGCCGAGACTCCAGCACAGCGCCGCCAGCACCAACAATCCGACAGCGCGCGTATGAGCGGGATCTTTCACGAATCCTGACGCAATGCCGCACGCGCGCAGTCCACGCACGCCGAAAAACAGTTGGTGACAATGGAGATCGCGACGCGTTTTGGAGTGCGGCGGCTTGACGCCGCTTTGGACGGGCAGGCTCGACGACCCGCCCTCCGCTTAGCGCCGGCTCAACAGCTCCTCGATCGTTAGCCCGATGTCCTTGGCGATTTGACGCAACAGCGGCGGCGAAATGTCACGGCCCTTGTGCAAGTGCACAGTCGTGCCCCGACCATCAGCGTGACGGGTATTGCACGTGCGATCCACGCTGCCGCACCACAGCAAAACCGCGCGCCTCCAACAGGCGGCACACCTCGCCGGGTTTCAGGACTGGGATCGACCCCATGCTAGCTCACGGCGAAGCTTTGTGTGCCGACAAATTCGGCCTCCAGCTTGGGATCCCCGTCCTCCAGCAGCATGGCAACGACCTCTCGCAGATTCGCATTAAGCTCGTCCAACGACTCCGCCTGCGAGTGCGCACCGGGAAAACCTGGCACGTATCCCACCAGCAGGCCGGTCACCGGGTCACGTTCCACAACGGCGGTAAAGTGTTTCATGCCGGTGACCCTGCAACGAATGCCCGGTGCGTCAACCTCCCGGCCCGCGCCGGCTGTGGGCCAGTCTGAAAACCCGATAGGCTCAGCTAGAAGCCCGCACGCTCCTGCGTCCGTCGACGCTTGGCATATTCCCGATAGCCATCTTTGTAGAGGAA
>DAITQE010000635.1:0-2857 GCA_036833235.1 Opitutus sp. | reverse complement strand
CGTCTAAGCAGTTCGGTGTCGTCGTTCATTGCCGTCAAAAGATTGCTCGATAGGATGATGTTTCCATTCGTGTTCATCCGTGTCCATTCGTGGTTCAACTAAATCGCCACCGCTGAGGCGGGGTCGCGGCCCTCACGCGCGGATGAGCATCCGCCTTGGCACCACGGTCTGCAACGGTGATAGTGATCATTGTACTGCCTCCGGCGCTTCGAACACGAACTTGACCTCGAACGTCTGCGCCACCGCCTCGGTCCGAAGGTACTCGTCGTCCGCCCCCCGCATCTTCCGATAATAAACCTGATGCGCTGGCGAGAGAACCCATTGTTCAACCGCCGCCTTCGCGGCCGCGAAGAAATCCTCCGCAAAAGGGCCGCCCAGTTGGATGCGCTGCCAACTAGGGACGACCTCGCTCACCCGCCCGAACTCGTCGATCGTTACAGTCACAAAGACAACGTGCTGACCGGCACCGTGCTTTAGCGCAGCCGCGGGATAGATCGGTTTCGCCAGAGGTCCCCGCGCATACGCCGTAATAAAATCCACGCGCTCCCCCGTCTCTTCCGCGTGACCGCCTGCGGAGTGCGAAGGCAGGTGGTTATCCGGAGACCCAAGCACTTCGAACGAGCTGCGGCCAACGCGCGCCGCTGGCCCCGTGCATCCTGCGAGGACGAAGACCAACAGCAGCATTGGGCCAGCGGTCGTGGACAGGGCGTGCGGAAATCGTTGAAAGATCGTAGAAGACATGGCGTCCACCCTATAGCACCCGCCATTCGCGAAATCGCACAAAGCGTTTGCGTCGGCACGACTTCGTCCGATTGATTGACTCAATGTGGAGTGCGGCGCTCGCCGCATTTCACATCAGCGTTTTCGCCTCACGCACCAAGCTCAGGAACTCGGCGCGGTAGCCGCCCGGATCGGGGCTCTCGCCCGCTTCCGCCCACTGCGCCACGTCGCCCAGGGTAGCCGTACCTTTGTAAGCTGACTCGCGCAGGATCATCCCGAACGCCGCCACCGCACTCGCGAATTTGAAATCTCCGCTCGCCTGCGCAAATGTACGCCCTTCGTCCACCAAGGGGAACTCGATCTTCTTACTCACGCCGCCCGCAGGTTCTTTGTAACGAATTTTCAACGTCAGCAGCTCGCTGCTGGTTGGTTCGGAGTTCTGAGTTAGGAGTTCCGGGTTCAGAGTTCCGAGTTCCGGGTTCCGGGTTCGAAGTTTAGAGTTCCGATTTCCCGTTTGACGATATTTCAGCTCGTCCACCGCAGGCACACCGCTCGCCGCGATGTCGCCTTTTTGTTCCGCGCCCACCGGTACAATTTCGTACAACGCCGTCACCGTGTGCCCCGCACCAATCTCGCCGGCATCAACCGAGTCATTGTTGAAATCTTCTTTCTTCAACAACCGCTTCTCGTAACCGATCAGCCGATACCTCGCGACCTTCTCCGGATTGAATTCTACCTGAATTTTAACGTCCTTCGCAATCGTCACGAGCGTGCCGCTCACCTGCTCGACCAGCAGCTTCTCGGCTTCGCGCCGCTTATCGACGTATCCATAGTTTCCATTGCCGGCATCCGCGAGGTGTTGGAGGGTCGCGTCCTTGTAGTTGCCCATGCCGAAGCCGAGCGCCGTCAGGAACACGCCGGATTTCGCCTTTTCCGTGATCAATCGAACCAGCTCGCCCGTACTCGTGACGCCCACATTGAAATCACCATCCGTGCACAGAATCACCCGATTGATGCCGTCCGCCACGAAGTTCGCCTTCGCGATATCGTACGCGAGCTGAATACCCATCGCGCCATTGGTAGAGCCACCGGGCGAGAGGTCATCGATCGCCTCGATAATTTCCCGCGACTTGGAAACCGGCGTGGACGGCAACGCCAGTCCACTCGCGCCTGCATAGGTCACGATTGCGACGTGATCATCGTCACGCAATCGCCCGAGCAGCAGGCGCAGTGATTCCTTCACCAGCGGCAGCTTGTTCGGCTCGTCCATCGAACCGGACACATCGAGCAGGAAAACCAAATTAGCCGCCCTGCGCTGGGCCACGGTCACCTCACGGCCTTTGAGACCGATCCGCACCAACCGATGTTCGGGCGCCCAGGGCGCTTCGGCGACCTCCATCGACGCCGCGAACGGCGGGAGCGCCGATTCAGTCGGCTTGGACGTCCGATCATTCGCGATCGCACCCTGCGGATTCTCTGTGCCCGGAGCCGCATACTGATATGGAAAATAGTTCAACATCTCCTCGATCCGCACGGCATCGACCGGCGGGCGGCTGCCGCCTTCGATCATCCGCCGCACGTTCGCGTAGCTCGCCGTATCGACATCGATGGAAAACGTGGACAACGGATTCTCAGCTGCTGCGAGGAAATCGCTTTCACGACGATAGTCGTAGCTCTCGGTATTGAATGTTTCGCGGCCGCCTGCGGTGACGCCGCCCCAGACATGGATCGGCGGACCAACGCGAGTGCCGGCAAGCGTGGAGGGCGCGCCATAGCCCAACGTAGGCGTCGCCTTCACCTCGAACGATTCGAGTCTTACAACGCCATTCTCCGCCGAAGCCAGGCCACTTGGCGCATTGCTCTTGGTTGAGGTCGAATTCACACCGAAGCTGCGTTTGTCGCGATCTCCCGAGAGATAGGCTTGGCTCAACACCGCGGGTCTCGTGAAGCTCATAGACGGCGTGCTGCGAGCGCGCGCCTCCGCTACGGCTTTGCTTGTTACAAGCCCGTTCGCCACCACGTCCGCGGGTTTCGCGGCGAGCGTGGCCGTGAGCGGCGCAGGTGAATCGATTTTTGCATCAAACGTCATCCGCGGCGGACCCACCTCTTTCTCTAGCGTAACTAAGTCTTTGATACT
>DAITQE010000634.1:0-2858 GCA_036833235.1 Opitutus sp. | reverse complement strand
GACCTGCAGGTGGCGCGCTCGCCGCGCAACGGCTCCCGCGACGCGCGCGTAGCGTGGCGAGCGCGCTACCTGCAGCAAACGCTGGGTTTTCCCCCACTCTCTCGCGGCTGGGCGTTATCGCGAGAGCGCTTCGGTTTGCAGCATCACAGGCCCTAACAATCCAGAGGGAAGCAGCGAGGCGCCCGGGTCAGTCGGAATATTCGTCCAGGTCAATCGCTGCGCCGGCGGCAGAGCCGCGTCGCCAATCAGTCGGTTCGGCCACAGGTTCACAACTTCGATTTCGAGCACGTTGTCCGAAGCATGCACCGTATCGGTGATTTCGATGCGCCATGGCGCAGTCCATACAATGCCGAGCCGCTTTCCGTTGAGACGGACGTCCGCGATGTCCCTGACCACGCCGAGATCAAGGAACAACCGGCCCGCAGCTGGTTGCATCAGGTTGAAATGCTTCACATACGTCGCCGCACCCGAGTAGTGACGAATCGAATCCTCCGGCCGTTTCGTCCAGTCTTTCAGCGTTGCAAATTCAACGGTCGGCGGCCCACCCCACTTCGGGTCGAATTTTACGATCCAAGGTCCCGTGAGTGTCTGAAAAAGGGGCAGTGCTAGCGGCGGTTGTAGCGACCGCCGCTCCGTTGAGAAGGCGGTCGGGACGACCGCCGCTACCTTGGCTTCCGCGCCACCCTTGGCGACCTTGGGAAACATCACGAAGAACGTCTGGTACGCGGCAAACTCCATCGGCACCACGGTCCGATTTCCGTCACGCCGAAACGCGCCCGCCGGGTGCATCTGCGCCGTCACCGGATCCCAAATCTCCGGAACTCGATCTGAAACACGGAACGTGCAGTCGAGTGCTGCCGCGCGATTGTTACGATTGGCGACAAAGTAGATTTCAGTGTCGTCAGTCGTGCGATGAATGAAATCGAGTGATGCGCGATCGCTGTTGGAAAATTCGAAATCGGCGGTAACGCCGTCCTTGCGCAAGATCTCGCGCAACGGCATTCCCCAAAACACACGCCCTTTCCCGAACGTGTGCACCGTCACGTCGCGGCCGTTGCACTCGCCCCACACCTCGGCGGCAACCCGCCGCACGTCCCGATCGCATTCCGGAAAATTGCGCAGGCCCGGATCTCGATCCGGTTTCGGCCCGACGACCGTTGCGCCAGCTGCAACCAGCTCCTTAATTTTCGCTGCGACTTCCACGGGCATTCGCGTCGTCGCCGGCAGCACCAGCAGGCGATAGCTCATTCCATCGGGGAGAACGACGCGTCCGTCCTTCACCGCGAGCCGCGTCAACAGCACCTCGGCGTTGCATACGTCGTAGTCGTATCCGGCGCCGAGTGACGGATCGATGTGCTTTGGCTCAACCAGATTCGGCGCCCAGTCGCCATTGTAATAAAGCACGTCGGCGACGAACCGGCCCTGTCGCAGCAGTTGTTGGCAGCGGGCAAGATAGTCGAGAAACGGACCGGTCTTCTCCCACCAGGTGACGTTCGGATTGAAATGCGTGCCGGCATAATACTCGTATCCAGGTTTTCCATCCTCCGGGCGCTGCAGCGTGGAGCAGTGGATCATCAGACGATTAATACCCTCGCAAAACGCGCGGTCCGCCGCCGGTTTCAGACTCCCGGGGTAGTCCAGCCAGTGCCGGTTGGACGTGAACGATTCCGCCGAGGCCAGCGTGCGTCCGTAGATGTGCGCCGCCGAGGAAACCATTTTCGTGACCTTGTTTTGTCCGTCTTCGAGCCGTGACACGCCATAAGGGAGCTTAGGATCGAGGCCACCTTCCTCGTCGTGATGAAGCCCCAACCAGAACTCACCCATCGGCCGGTCGCTTCGGCCGAGATTTTTCAGGCCGTCCATGCACATCGTGCCTGAGCGGCTTGGTCCTGCCGATTCGTTCTGCACCAGCAAGGCGTGCTCATGACACAGCTCGGCGAAACGCCGATAATGTCCGTCGGCCATGCAATCCGCGACGGTCTTCCGATAGTCGTGCAGGAAGCGATCCGAAGTTTCCGCGTCGCCGACGATGTATCCAGAAAGTACAGGCAGGTATGGCACTGGATTGTAACCGCGGTAGTGCTGAAAGCGCTCGACGATTTTCTCCGTCCAGTTGGGAAATCCGTCCTCGAAGCTGTCGTCGCAGAAATAGGTCAACGTCGTGCCGGCCGCCGCTGCATCCGCGAGCAGTTGCTCGCCCAGATGTTTGAATTGAAGTTCAACGCCTTCGCCAGAAAGCCAGCCGACCGACAAGCCATCGACTTCGGGTGGCGGAATCATCACACGAGAGCCGGTCATGCGATGGCCGGTGCGAATGATAGTCCAGCGCCCTGGCGGCACATCCCATTCTAGCTGACCGTTCGCCGTCATGCGCGACGTCAGGTCGACAACGTTGTCCACTGGAACGGGCTGATCGTCAGCCGCCGAAGTCCACGGCACCAAAGTTGGTCCCATGACATCGCGAGCGCGCGTGAAATTGCTCGCGTCGCGGCGATTGGTTTTCGCCGGCAATTGCTTTGCCCGCCGGCCAGTGAGTTCGTCATGGACGTTCTTAGGATCAGGAAACGCCACCACAGCGGTATCACGATAATCCAGCCGCGCGAGCGGCAGATCAATGTACTCTTTGAAACCAGGCGGATTGAACACGTGATCGTAACCGTCTCGATTGCCGGGCAACGGTAACGGTCCGGAGAATTTCGTTGGACCTTCAACCGTGATGCGCGATTGCAAAAACCAGCGGCCGGCTTTCTCGGGAGGAATCCATGGTCCGCCCATGCACCAGCCGCCGCAGAGATTGACGCCGACCTCGATGTGCAATCGACGCGCCTCCCGCAAGGCGTGCCGGAAGAGCTCGTGCC
>DAITQE010000633.1:2584-2862 GCA_036833235.1 Opitutus sp. | reverse complement strand
GTCTTCTTCAACGCTGCAATCGACGGTCACAGTACGATCGTAGGGCTGCGCGAAAATCAGCCTCCTGCGGGCGTGGCTTTTTCGGGGCTGGGCGCTGGACGTCATCAGCTCGTGCTTTTCAAGCGCAGCGAGGCCACAGCCGGTACGGTTCAATTTCGCGGAGTCACACTCACCAACGGCGCAAAGGCCTTCGCCCCGACGGTTCCAACCTACGTCTCAACGATGCTTTTCATCGGCGATTCCATCACCGCGGCGGCGTGTAACGAAGATGGCGATAC
>DAITQE010000633.1:0-2574 GCA_036833235.1 Opitutus sp. | reverse complement strand
GATTGGGCGGTCGCGCTGGTCGACGCGCTCGCGGACGCCGGCGTTCACCTGAGTCCTCGGCGTGCCCGCATGCTGGTCGACAACGCGCTCAGCTACGGCGCGTTTACGGCGGCGGCATTTGACGCCGATTATCGCAACATCGCAGTCAGCGGCATGGGCGTCGTCACCGGTTGGACGCCGATGAAGGCCGGCGAAGTTTGGGACCGCATTTATCCGCGTCCGGATTCTCCGCGGGCAAACCTCGCATCATGGACGCCCAAAATCGTGTTCGTGAACCTCGGCGAAAACGACGATTCATTCACCACGGCGAAGAAACTCGCATTCCCATCGGACACTTTCAGCGACGGCTATGTCGAACTTGTCCACGCCATTCGCCAGGCCTACCCACACGCGGAGATCGTCGTGCTCCGTGGCGGAATGTTCGGCGGCGCTCAGAGCGAACGTCTGCGCGGCCCGTGGGAAAATGCGGTTAAGCGGATCGAAGCCGCAGACCCGCACGCCAGCCATTTCGTTTTTAAGCACTGGTCGCACAACCATCCGCGGGTGGCTGATCACCGGGCGATGGCGGATGAGTTGATCGCGTGGTTGAAGACGCAGGCGTTCATGCGAACTCACGACTAGTGGAACACGGTGCTTGTTGTAGGTAGCGCGCTTGCCGCGCTACGTTCGTAGCGTGGACCCGTTGCGCGGCGAGCACGCAACCTACAGTTCAATCCAGGAATCGCCGCTCTTACGCGCACTCGCCAGCACCGCCTCGATGACCTGCATGTTCGCCACGGCGTCTTCCAGCGGAGTTGGCACCGGCGTATTCTCGAGAATCGCGCGAGCAAAAAGATCTCCCTGAATCGTGTATTGATCGCACGTCTCGATCACGTGTTCGGTGATCTCCGCCCCGCGCTGATGCCAAAGCCGGCACGGCCGGTCTGGCGGTGCGTTGAATGGAATCTCGATTTCAATGCGACCTTCCGTGCCGAATATGTTGACGCGCTGGTAAGCCGACAGCTGCGTCGAACAGGTAAACGTCGCCGTTCCACCCGCGAACTCCAACACGCCCGAGGCCATGCGATCCGTGCCGAATTTGGGATCGCGCTCCGCAATCCCGAAAACGCGTTTTGGTTCTGATTGGAAAAGCAATCGAGACAACGAAACGCAGTAGCAGCCAATATCCATCATGCCACCGCCACCGATGTCTCCCTGATTGCGGATGTTCTGCGGATCCGCGTTAAAATACGAAAAGAACGAGTGCACCGTACGCAGTTCACCAATACCGCCGTCCGCGATGAGCTGCTGCGCCTGCTGCCACTGCGGGTGATGCCGGTACATGAAAGCCTCCATCACTTTCAACTGCGGGTACTTCTTCGAGGCATCGAGCAACTGCCGCGCTTCGCGCGTGTCGAGGCCGATCGGTTTTTCGCAGAGCACATGCTTCCCCGCTTCCATCGCCCTGATTGACCACGGCACGTGCAGGTGATTCGGCAGCGGGATGTAAACGGCGTGGATCTCCGGATCGGCCAGCAACGCCTCGTACGAGCCGTAGATTTTTCGGATCCCAAGTTTTCGCGCCGCCTCCTCGCCGCGAACTCGATCGCGCGAGGCAATCGCCTCGACCTTTCCGTGCTTACATCCCTGCAAAGCTGGGATGACTTTGTTCAGTCCAATCTTGGCGGTGCTGAGCACGCCCCAGTTGATTTTGTCCATGGTGTTGAGAAAAACGTTACTTTCAGTCAGTCGAAAAAAAAAACAGATTCGCTCTCGCGCCCACAACCGCGGAGTCCCGTAGCACGGTCAGCCTGACCGCGCTCGTCGAACAAGCTCGGTCAGGCTGCCCGCGCTACGCCACGCCTGCGGCCGCCCTACTCTCGAATCCTTGAACGCCGAAACGTGTTGTGAACAAGTTAACGGGAATCGCAAAGATTCCGTGTCCATCCGCGTCCGTCCATGATTAAAAAAGATCTGAGGCTTTGCCTCGCTGGATCGCATACTCACTCGACCTGCAGATTGCTGACGAATGCGATCCGCGTGCCGTCCGGCGACCAGGACGGCACGTTCATCGTCCCCTGCCCACCGTACACGTAGGCAATCACGCGCGGCGTGCCGCCGTTCACCGGCATCAGCCGAAGATAAATCTGTTTGTAATACGGATGATCGTCGGGCTTCACGTCGGCGCCGAACGAGACAAACGCGATCCATTTTCCATCGGGCGAGATGTGCGCGAACCAGTTGTTGAAACCATCGTTCGTGAGTTGCTCCTGCTCCGAACCGTCCGGCTTCATCCGCCAAAGCTGCATCAAGCCGGTTCGCGTCGAATTGAAGTAGATGTATTTTCCGTCCGGCGAAAACTCCGGTCCATCGCTCAACCCCGGCGAGCTGGTCAACCGCACCTCGTCGCCGCCTTCGGACGCGATTTTGTAGATGTCGTACTTGCCGTCACGACCACCGGTGTAAACGAGCCACTTGCCGTCGGGCGACCAGCCGTGCAAATACGACGGCCGATTCGGCGTGATGAGCTTGGGCGTGCCTCCCGCCGCCGGGAGCGTGTAGATCGCGGATCGTTTGTCGTTCGCGCTTTGATCA
>DAITQE010000632.1:0-2870 GCA_036833235.1 Opitutus sp. | reverse complement strand
GTGAGCGAGTGGAGTTCATTATCGTAGGTAGCCGCGAGCGTGAGCGAGTGGAGTTCATTATCGTAGGTAGCCACGAGCGTGAGCGAGTGGAGTTCATCTCGTAGCCGCGAACTTCGAACTCCACTCGCTCACGCTCGCGGCTACGACCGACCGGCCCGCCCCATTATCATCTCCAACTTCGGCTCTTACCTCTGGGCTCTGGGCTCTCTGCCTCAGCTTCCATCGTCTATATGCAATACTATTGCTTTTAATCATCCTTGATTTGCATTATACTGGGCCGTCCTTGGCGTTCATATTCTTATAGACCGCTGTAGCATTCGTTCTGACTGCAGCAGCCTCTGCCTTTAGTGGTGCTATGAAATTGCAACACCCCATTGAAGACTCCGGCTTCCCCCTGTCTGTGTGGGGATTACCCAATTATCACCCCGCGCCGCGTGCTATCGCCCGTTATCTTCCGATATGAGTTTCGACCATCGCACCACGCGATCGGCTGACGGACGTGTCCCGCGCAGAGCCATTCTTCTATGAACGTCCGCCACCTCGAGACTTTTTACCATGTAGTCCGCAACCGCGGCATCAATCGTGCCGTGGGACACATGCCGTATGGGCTGCAGCAGCCTGCGATCAGTGAACAAATCGCGTTGCTTGAACAGTCCATGGGATGCCGGTTATTCGACCGTCAGCCCTTTCGCCTCACGCCCGAAGGCTACGACCTCTACTCTGGCATTCGGCCGCACTACGACAGCGTATACTCGTTGGTTGCCCAGATTCGTCGGGGCTTAAAGCTCAGCCTGCGGATCGCCGCCGAAGAGGTATTCGTCCGGCATTATCTCGCCGGCATCATCCGCGCGATGACTGAACGTTGTCCCGCCATGCGATTTACCCTTCAATCCGGTCCGTTCGCCGAAATGCAACAGTGGCTGCGGCACGGGGCCGTGGATATGATCATTACCACGCTCGCCAGCGCGCCACCTACAGGTCTCGCCGCTCGCAAGATTGCCGACCTGCCGCTGGTTCTGATCGTAGACCGGAACTCTCATCTTCAGTCGGCCGACGAACTGTGGACGACCCCTGCAATTGTCGATTCGCTTATTTGTCCTGGGGCGGAGGAGGGCGTCGCTCAAACATTTCAGCGCGGCCTAAAACGCGGTGGCGTTCAGTGGCAGCCGAAGATCACGGTGGGTTCGCTCGAATCAGTGGCCGCATTCGTCCAAAGCGGCGCCGGCATCGGCGTAAGTGCCGCTGTTCCCGCCCTCGCCGGCCGACCCGATCTTCGCGTTCTTCCTCTCAAGGGGTTTGATCCGGTTCAACTCACCGCCTTATGGCAACCGCCCGACACCACCCGTTTAAAAACGCTGATCGGTTTTATCAAGAGCAGCGCTCATTTGTTGTTATCGGCCAACGGAAAATTGGAGGCGAACCAGCTTGGCGCGTTGAACCCCGACCGCCCCATCCCAGAGAACGGGGAATTTTCGTTCTAGCGCGAAAATTTCACCCCAAAATCAGCCAAGGCGTGTATCACAGAGGTCACAGAGCTCCGACCCAGAGGAAGCAGGAGGCCAGCGGGAAGAACGCGAGAGGTGAAGAGAACGCGAGTGAGCGAGATGGACTGTTGCTGATCGAGGACGAGGGCTGTGCTTGGGATCGAGGGATTTCTCTCAGTGAACTCAGTGTCGGAGCTCGGTGTCCTCTGTGGCCCAATGGTTTTGTTCGTTCGAAAAGCGGACGGGGGCGTCAGCGCTCCCACCCAAAATCGCGCTGTATCCCAGCGGCCAACTCTTTCAGCCGTCAGCTCATTACCTGCTTTTTTATCAGCAGCCGAGTCCCGGTCGCTCGCCGAAGAGTCCAGGCCGGTTGACGATGGGCGTGCCCGGGAGACGTTTCTTCCATCATGGCCTTCAAGATCGATCCATCATGTCCGATCGGCCTTGAACTCGTGCGCTGCATCCGCGAGCTGCTCGCCTCCGCGATCAAGCTGACATCGAATACCCGCGTGAGCGCCAGTGAGCGCATTCACGTCGCCCGCACGACCTGCAAGAAAGCGCGTGCCGCATTAAAGTTGGGCCGCAGTCTGGACCAAACGTTTTACCGTCGAGAAAACCGCTGTCTGCGAGACGCGGCGGATCGGTTTTCCGACCTCCGCGATGCCAGTGTGATAACGCAGAACTTTGCGAACTTGGTGAAGGAGTGCGTGAGCGCCACGGAGAGGAAACGGTTCGATAAAATACGTCGCGCCTTGGCCGCGCACCGACGAAAAATTACGCCGTCACCGGCCGAATTTGAAACGCAAATGAAGCAGTACATTTCGAGTTTGCGTGTGGCCGACAAACGGCTGGCCCATTGGTCGCCGCAAGACGATTTCGACACGATTCTCACCGGATTCGGCCGCACTTACAAACGAGCTCGCTGCGCCTTGTCTGCCGCAGAATCGACCAGAACGGGTACGGCCTTCCACGAGTGGCGAAAGGCCGCGAACGCGCACGCCTATCAATGCCGTTTACTTCGACGAGTGTGGCCATCGACCATGAGAACGCTGGGCAGGGAATTGAAAAAACTGACCGGCTGCCAGGGCGACGAACATGATCTGACGATTCTCGCTCAGACTCTCCAGCAACTGCGCCGGACGGCGGAGCTGACCGTTGATAAAAAAACGTTTAGCGCCGCGCGCACTCTGATCAAAAACCGTCGACGCAAACTGCGGAAAGCGTCGGTGGTACTCGGCACCTGTGTATTCGCCGATCGACCACGCGTGGTGCAAAAACGGCTGGCGATTTGGTGGCGCGTCGCAAAACGCGGCGCTGGCTGAATCGAGGCCGGGGTCCGGGGAGCACACGCGTCTCGCGTGTCGGCTCGGGCGTCCCGCCCGAGCC
>DAITQE010000631.1:0-2871 GCA_036833235.1 Opitutus sp. | reverse complement strand
CGCTCGGCGACCGATGCGCGCTCGACCAATGTCGGCTCCACCAAAATCTGCAGCGATTGCGGCTCGTCGGGATGCTTGAGTCGCCAAAGCAGTTGATCCACGGCGCGCGATCCAATGGTTTCCGCGTGAACATCGACGGAGGTGAGCGACGGATGAAGGCTCAGCAAAAGCGATTTCTCGTTGTTACACGAAACAATGCTGATGTCCCGACCCACTTGGAGACCGCGCCGGTTGAGTGCGGCATAGAGTTGAGCCGAGGTCCGATCCGACGGGACGAAAATCGCGGTTGGCCGTTGGTCCACGGGCATTGCGATCCACTGATCGATCAGCGCAGCCACCTTGGCGGGAAGCGTGATGGCGGGCAGCGGCCAAACGAGCTTACCGGCCGGCTCTGATTCGAGCAGCGTGAAACGCTGTTCGTTACGCTCGGCAAAAATGCGGAAGGACGCCTTGAGCCGTTCAAACTGGTTTTGACCGGGCTTCGGATTCATGAACGCGACATGCGTGTGACCCTTCGCCAGCAGGTGATCAGCCGCGAGCCGGGCGGCGGCCTCGGTGTCGAAGTTGCAATGGTCTCCTTGGGCGCCCTGAAGCCGGCCCATCAGCCAGACGTGCGGCAGACGGTAGATATGACTGAGCAGCGGATTTTCAGCGGCTGAAGGAAGTTCTCCCTGATTCGGTCCCTTGAGAATCAAACCTTCGACGTGCTGCTCGATCAGGAACGGTGGAACACGATCGCCCTTGGGAATGTTCGCGAACATCAGACTGCGGCCTTGTTGCGAAAGAGAACGTTCAATACCCTGAAGCGCTGCACTGATCACGGGAAGTTGGACCAGTGTATCGTCCATGCCGAAGCAGATGACGGCGATATTCTCACGGCTAGTCGCGGCCGGCTGTTCACGTGCGCGCTTGCGCTGACGCAGACGGCTGTATCCAAGTTCTCGTGCTGCTTTCATGACGCGTTCGCGGATTTCCGCGTTGACGTCCGAATGGTTGTTCAAGACTCGCGAAACGGTGCCGACCGCAACGTTGGCTGCTTTGGCGACGTCAGTGATCGTTACCTGATGGGTGGTGGACATGGAATTTGCGCGGGCTCTTGCGAGATGCGTTGACCAAAATCTGATGAACGAAGTGCCTTTTGTAATGAAGAAAAAGGCGTTGACAACTGAATTTCATGAAAGACTTAGTATTGGGATATATTTCAGCTGAAATAAACATGGATGCATCGTGTTGAACCCCGTGAATAGCTTTCTCAGCCATGTGACTCGACCATTGTCGGCGCCGTCTCGCGCCTGAGTCGATTTCCGTCACGCTACTAACCAGCGAGTCGCACCGTGAGGCTTTTTTTCCATCGAGCATTTGTTCAGTCCCTACGCCTGGCGATGTTGTCAGCGATGTTCGTGGTGTGCTCGGTGCAGGCGAAACCGCTGATATTGAAAACGGATGCATTGGCGACACACGTGGCGCGCTTCAACGCGATGGAGCCCGAAGGTGTCGTGAACCTCGTTCCGAATGCACAGGCCGACGCGTGGCTGCGCGACCGGATTCCGCTTTTTACCTGTCCTGATTCTGCTCTTGAAGAGATTTATTATTTCCGGTGGTGGGCGCTGCGAAAGCAGATCCGACGGACGAAGGATGGAACCATTGTGTTGACGGAATTCATCACGAAGCCGCGTCCCATCAGCAGTGCGCTTGGTCACAATCTCATGGAAGGGCGCTGGCTGCGGGACGGCTCGATCCTCGAGAGTCATCTGCACTACTGGCTGCGCGGCAATGCGGGCGGTCCGCAGTCTCATCTTCACAAATACAGCGGCTGGCTGGAAGACGCGGTTTATCAACGGTACCTCGTGGCGGGTGACCGCTCGAGCGTGGCCGATTTGTTTCCCGATCTGGAGCGCGATTATCATCTTTGGCAGAAGGAAAAACAGCTGCCATCCGGGCTCTACTGGCAGTTCGACGTTTGGGATGCGATGGAGGAATCGATCAGTGGCTCGCGCAAGGCGAAGAACATCCGCCCAACGATCAACAGCTACATGTTCGGCAACGCGAAGGCGCTCGGCGCGATGGCCAAACTTTTGGGGAAAAATGAGCTCGCGTCAGAGTACGACGCTCAGGCCGAGAAGCTTCGCCAGCTGGTCCTCGGGGAGCTGTGGGATCGCGACGCGGGGTTTTTCAAAGTGCGACTGGAGTCCGGAGCGTTGTCTGATGCGCGCGAAGCGATCGGCTTCATTCCTTGGTATTTTCAACTTGTGCCGGCGGGTGCCGACTATGGACGGGCGTGGTCGCAGTTGATCGACGAAAAAGGATTTTGGGCGCCGTACGGCATTACGACGGCGGAGCGTCGACATCCGGCGTTTCGAAGCCACGGTGTTGGTAGCTGCGAATGGGACGGTGCCGTTTGGCCGTTCGCGACTTCCCAAACGCTTACGGCCCTCGCGCGCGCGTTGCGCCAACATCCGCCGGGCGCTGATGGCGTGACATCGGAAAACTATTTCACCGCGTTTCTCACCTATGCGCGTTCACAACATTACGATGGTCTGCCCTACATTGGAGAGTACCTCGACGAAACGACTGGCCGATGGTTGAAAGGCCGGAATCCGCGGAGCAGTTATTACAACCACTCGACGTTCGCCGATCTTTTGATCACCGGCGTCATTGGACTTGTACCGCGGCCGGATGATATCGTTGAGGTCAACCCGCTCCTGCCACCGTCGGCGTGGGCCTGGTTTTGCCTCGATCACGTTCGGTATCATGCGCACGACCTGACTATTCTTTGGGACCGCGATGGGTCGCATTTCGAACGCGGCGCTGGATTAAAAGTATTCGCGGACGGAAAGCTCATCGCCCACGGCGACGCGCTCGCTCGGGTGG
>DAITQE010000630.1:0-2886 GCA_036833235.1 Opitutus sp. | reverse complement strand
GTAACATGGAACTCGTGCTTGACCGCAAGTGCGCCGAGATGCGGTTGTGGCCAGCGATCAATGTTGCCTCGTCGGGAACGCGCAAAGAGGAGCTCCTCATCGACGCGAAGACACTCGAAGGCATCCATTTCTTCCGCCGTGCGCTGGTGCAGCAGAAGATTGAAGAAGCAACGGAGACGATGATCGCACGGCTCTCGAAGACAAAGACAAACGCCGAGTTCTTGAAGCTGATTCAACGGTAAGGAGCACTCAGCGATAGGAGGTTGGGGGGCGGGCAGAGGACCGACAGCTGGGCTGATCTCGGTTTTTTGGCGGTGGGCAACTAGGTGCGTCTTTCTCACCTGGGAGCGCGGGCGTCCCGTCCGCATCCGTCGAATTTGCGGGCGGGACGCCCGCGCTCCCACCGAACACCGGATGCAGGATGCAGTAAAGCGGTTGTCGACGAATCAGCGGCCTGATGCCGCAATCACGTTTAGCAGCCTATTTCGGACCGGCTTAGCGTCGTGTTGACCTTTCAAGCAGCAGGATCACTAACCGTTCGGCCATTCCGGGCGAATTCCGCAAACTTCCCTCTTGCCCCGATTCGGATTCTCCTGAGATTCATCCCCTTCTTACGGCTGCCGCGCCGACGACACAGACCACGCCAATCCAACGCATGCACAGTTTTTCCGAGCAATGTCTCGACATGGCCAGATCGATGCTGGCCCATAATCTTGATTCAATCCAACCCGACGGCACTCTCCTCCCTGTTACCGGCGAGCACGCGCGGACTGACGAGCCGGGCCACGTCGCCTACGCGCTGGGTGAGTTCTATCGCGCCACCGGCGAAGCGACCCTAAAAGGCTACGATCTCATCGATCTCGCCGCGCGCTGTATCACGGCGCAGATGTTCACCGAGCCCGCGACGGAAAACGGCCTGGCGTACGCCGCGCTCGGCCTGCTGTGTTTTGGTCCGTCCAAAGAACGCAATCCCGTCTGGGAACGTCTCGTCGAAGAAACGCGTGAGCGCATCGACAAGGCTCTGCTCCATCGCAGCGACTACGATAACCACTGGCAGGCGTTCAACATCGCGAAAGCCGTGGCACGTTTTAGTTTTGGCCTCTCCAAAAAAGACGAGACGTCGCGCTTGATCGAGCGGATGTGCGAGCGTATTGGCCAAACCAGTTCGGCCGGCTTCTTCGACGACGCGTCCAGAGGTATCGGCGGAAATTTCAATCTCTATGGCGTGATGACGTTCGTCTTCACCCGCTCGGCGCTGCAGTTGCACGCCAACAGCGGTGTGCGCGATCGCAAGTTGCCGACGCTGCGCACGTACGCCGAGAAATACATCAAGATGATGCCGGATCTCGTTCGCGCCGACGGCTTGGGCTGGGCGTTTGGGCGCGCCGGTGGTGCGTACGGCCAGATGCACTGCGTCAGCTTGATCCTCCAGGGTCTGCGCGATGGCTGGATTCCCGACGACCAGAAGATCAAATATTTCGACATTCTCCGCCGTCTCTTCCTGTTCTTCTACGGAACGTATTTGGATCAGGAGCATGGGTTCCTCGATCTGCGCGACGACGAGCGCACCGCGTACGAACGCCATACGACACGCATGGCGAATTTCGACGCCGCACGTTACCTCTGTCAGTGGTCCCGACTCGCCAAGACGGTGCAAATGCCGCCCGGCTCACCGAAAATCGAACCGCCCCGCACGAGCGGCCGCTTCGTTATTTTCGACAAGTCGAACCGCAAGGAACAGGGGCTCTTCCTCTATCGCGACGCCGAGAGCGGTCTGCACGCGCAGATTCCGCTCATCAGTTCCGGCAGTCGCCTGACTTCGGATACGCTTCCCTTCCCGCATTGCCCGGGCGTGTTCGACTGGCCCAACAATATTTATCTGCCCGTCATGCTGCCCGAGCTAACGTTCGGCGATCAGGTGACGCTGCCAGCTTTCTACGGCAAGAATTGCGTCACCGGACTCGGCCTGCGCAACAGCTTTTATTTCCGCTACGAACAGCCTGAGCTGATCAACACCAAGGAAGAATTCGTCAAGAATCTCGGCAGCGTGAAGGTCCAATGGACTTTCAC
The DNA here is from genome assembly GCA_036833235.1 of Opitutus sp. Lineage (GTDB taxonomy): Bacteria > Verrucomicrobiota > Verrucomicrobiia > Opitutales > Opitutaceae > Opitutus. The sequence goes on along the minus strand of DAITQE010000630.1, from coordinate 816 downwards.
CGGTAACAAGATCAGTGCCGAATTTTCTTACGTGGTGAAGCAGCAAGTGACGCTCGACAAGTTCCGCTACGTGCTCGCGATCGCCGCGCCGCATTCGAAATACCGGCTGCCCGGTTCGCTCACGCTCGGCGCGCAAGGCCATCGCTGCAGTGTCGCCAAGGATGATTTCCAAGGCACGTGGCGCGAAACCGAGGTGGTCAGCGCCGATCCGACCTATCGCACCAACTACGGGAAAATTCATTACCTGCAGTACCTCGTGCGTGACCACCCGCTGATCATGCGTCCCGGGCACATCTATCGTCTGATCGTCAATTTCGATCCGGACGTTGCGTTGATCGACGGCTGAGCCCGCATCGCGTGGTTTTGAGTTTTGGGTTTTGAGTTTTGGGTTCCGGCCGGCAATTCTGTCGTCCATGGCGACCATCGAACGATTTGAAGACATCGAGGCTTGGCAGTCTGCACGCAAACTCCGTCGAGCGGTTTACGCGTTGACCCGGATCAAGCCGTTCTCAGCGGACTTTGCTTTGGTCGACCAAATCCGCCGCGCTGCTATTTCTCCCGGCTCTAATATCGCGGAGGGTTTCGAGCGTGGCGGCAATCGCGAGTTCATCCATTTTCTCTCCACAGCCAAAGGGTCGGTCGGAGAAATCAAAGATCAGCTCTACTGCGCCTTGGATGAGAATTATATCACCCAAACTCAGTTCGGCGAACTCTATTGCCTCGGAGACAGCACCTCCCGCCTTATCGGCGGTTTCATGACCTATCTCCGTCGCGCCGAATTCACGGGCCATAAGTTCGATACGCGCTCCGCACCTG
>DAITQE010000629.1:902-2895 GCA_036833235.1 Opitutus sp. | reverse complement strand
AGCGTGAGCGGAGCGACCTCTGGCTCGATCGCCGTCGCCTTGCGGCCGTACAATCCGGAAGGCGTCAGCCTGATTTCGAATATCGAAATCCAAGCCGAGCAACAGCGATGGTTGGTCAACCGTCGCAATGAAATCCTTTTCGACCGCAAGCCGGCCAAGCAGCTCCTTTCCACCTACGCCGCCGGTGACGTGCTGCTTCGGCTGGGACAAAACATTGGAACCACCACCGTCACGTGCCCGGTGAGCATGGCAACGGCCGTGGCGCTGTTCCCGGTAACGGCGACCAGCTTGGCGCCGGTTGAAATTCGTGTTCCGATCTACGACGAACTCGAGCCCAAGCACCGGCCGGTTTTTAAGGAAACGTTGTCCTGGAGTGACGCGGTTGCTCCGCTCGCGCGTCTCCGTTTGGCGGATGCAGCAGTGCAACGGCTTTATGATCTCGCGATTGCCAACCTTGTGCTGCACTCGCCCGGCGAGGTGTATCCAGGTCCTTACACGTATAAACGATTTTGGTTTCGGGACGCCGTTTTCATTCTTAACGCACTCCTATCGCTGGGGGGCGTTGAACGCACGCGCCGGGCGTTGCTGGAATTTGCGCCCCGCCAGCGGCTCGATGGCTATTTCCTCTCGCAGGAAGGCGAGTGGGACAGCAACGGCGAGGCGCTTTGGTTTTATCACCGTTTCGCCGTACTCACAGGTGAGTCTCTGCCGAAGGACTGGCTTCGCGCGGTGGCGAAGGGCGCTCGCTGGATCCATCGCAAACGTCTGCCCGCTCACCCGCCCCGCCCCGAGTCTGGACTATTGCCGGCGGGCTTCAGCGCGGAGCATCTCGGACCAAACGATTTTTATTATTGGGACGATTTCTGGGCCGTGGCGGGGTTGCGCGCTGCCGCGGATCTTTTGCGCCCGATCGATCGCGAGCACGCTGAGGCATGTGCCCAGGAGGCGGCTGAATTTTTGGCCACGATCCAGCGATCGTTTCCCGCTGGACTCCATCGCCGCTTCCCGGGCGCGATTCCCGCTTCTCCGCATCGTCGCATGGATTCCGGTGCGATCGGGTCACTCGTAGCCGATTATCCATTACAGTTGTTTTCGCCGGGCGATCCGTGGATCACCAACACGGCGGACTACCTCTGCGAAAATCACCTGCAGTCCGGGGGATTTTTCCAGAACATGATCCACTCAGGCATCAATGCGTATCTCACGATTCATCTGGCGCAGGTGCGATTGCGCGCGGGCGATTCTGCCGACGCCTGGTCGCTGATCGACGCCGTGATCGCGCTCGCTTCGCCGACCGGGCAGTGGCCCGAGGCCATTCATCCGCTGACGTTCGGCGGCTGCATGGGTGACGGTCAGCACATCTGGGCTGCGGCGGAGTGGCTGATGATGGTTCGCAATCTGTTCGTGCGTGAAGAAGGCGCCCGGTTCGGAGATCCAGCTTCGTCGTCGGGGTCGCGCCCGATTCCGCCTGAAGGCGGGACTACAAACGACGCGGCCGGCATCGATGCGCTGCTGGTGATCGGCGCGGGCGTGCGCTCGGAGTGGTTGAACGCGGGCGAAATCTCGTTCGGACCGACGCTCACGCCGCACGGCGCCGTGACCGTGCGGTGCGTGAAAGAGGTGGACGGCGTGCGAATGACGGTTCGCGGAAACTGGCGCGGCGCGGCGCCGAGACGCGAGCTGCGCGTGCCGGGCTACGTAGGGCTGGCGGTGCCGGCAGGCGACGCACGCGAGGAGTTTTTGCTCAAGCCGACGTAGGGCGTGTCTTTGACCCGCTCTCAGCTGAAGGGCGAGTCGGAGGCCAGCTCCTACTGGCTAAAAATTCTACAATGAATATTTGCATGATGACCAACACCTACCTGCCCCACGTTGGCGGGGTGGCGCGTTCCGTGAGCACATTTGCGGAAGAGTATCGGAAAAGAAAACACGGCGTGCTGGTGGTTGCGCCCGAGTTTGACGGCAAGCCGCTGCCGGCGCGCTACGACGGCTACAC
>DAITQE010000629.1:0-892 GCA_036833235.1 Opitutus sp. | reverse complement strand
GCGCGCGCCGCGGCGATCGTGCTGCGTGTGCCTGCGATCCAGAATTTCAATGGCAGCGATTTTTCAGTCCGGCTGCCGATCATCGGCGTGCCGGAACGCCTGGACTCATTTGCCGCGGACATCGTGCATGCGCATCATCCATTTCTACTCGGTGACACGGCATTGCGAGTGGCAGCCAGCAAGAATGCGCCGGTGATCTTCACGCATCACACCCGCTATGAAGATTACACGCATTACGTCCCGTTCGATTCGCCAGCGTTGAAGGAAATGGCGATCAATCTCTCCACTAATTTCGCGAATCTATGCGATGGCGTGATCGCGCCGAGCGAGAGCATTGCACGGCTCATCAAGCGGCGCGGCGTCGAGGTGCCGATCCGGGTGGTGCCGACGGGCATCGACGTGAAGGCGTTCGCCGCGGGCGACGGCGCTCGCTTTCGACAAAAGTTCAAGCTGCCGACAGAGGCGTTTGTGGTGGGTCACGTGGGCCGGCTCGCGCCGGAAAAGAACCTGGAATATCTGGCTGAAGCCGTCGCGCTGTTCCTGCGACGCGTGCCGCAGGCGTATTTTTTAGTAATAGGCAGCGGGCCGTCGGAGGACCGGGTTCGCGAAATTTTTGAATCGAATGGAGTCAGCGATCGTCTCGTGCTGGCCGGAAAACAAACCGGCCGTGCGCTCGCGGATGCTTACAACGCGATGAATATCTTTGCCTTTGCGTCGTTCAGTGAGACGCAAGGGATGGTGCTGGCGGAGGCAATGGCCGCGGGCTTGCCCGTGGTGGCGCTCAACGCGTCCGGTGTGCGCGAAGTGATGCGCGATTCGGCGAATGGTCTTATGCTCGAGAAGAGCGCGTCGCCGCGTCGTTTTGCAGCGGAATTGGAGCGACTGCATGCGG
>DAITQE010000628.1:0-2903 GCA_036833235.1 Opitutus sp. | reverse complement strand
TGCGCCAGCAATAGCGTCGCAGCCAGCTGCCGCGAAGTATCAAGGCTACGCCGACCGCAAACAGCGACAGCTGCACACTTCGCGGAAAAGACCACGCCCGGACGAACGAAAGGGGAAATGCCAGAAAAAGGGCGATCCACATTCCGCCGAGCAGCACTCTCAAAGAACCACTGTCCCTGGAGTCCGCGCGCTTCGCGCCTTCGACGCCGCCCTGCACGACCTTCCACTCTGGCGAGAATGCCCAGATGTAAACTGCCCAGAAGACTAGGGCATGAGGCCAGACAAAAGGCAATGGTCTCATGCGCGCTCCATCACGGCTTAACCGCACTCACGACATGCGCGCGAAGTGGCACGCGAAGAGGCCGCGCGCCGAACCGTTCCTCCACGGCACGAGCTACGGCTCGCACGATCTCGTCGATATTGGCGGTCCCGCGCTCCCTGATCGTATTGATCACTGGATTTCCTCTCACCAGTCCCAGTGCGGCGCTCTCAGGCGATTCGCTGCTCCCCGTGAGTGAGAGAGTTTCGATCACGATCTCCTTGAATCCTGCCTCTTCCACCAGGCGCCGCACTTCACGCACGTCCCCCAGTCCGAACGGTATCTGATAAAAGTCCGGTGGGTCCGTCTGGAAGAACTTTCCGATCGTCAAGTGCGTGATCATCCCGACTGGATTCCGCTCAAGCGAATCCCAAACGTTGAAGATGAGAGCCCCGCCTTTCGCGAGCACGCGATTGAACTCGCGCAGTCCCTTGTGCTTGTCGGGAAAGAACATCACGCCGAATTGACAGACGACGGCGTCGAACGACTCGTCCGGAAAAGGGAGGTCCTGTGCGTCTGCCTGCCGCCACTCGGCACCGCGCCCGTCCGCTCCAATCTTATGCTGGGCGTATTCGAGCATCGGCGTATTGAGATCGGTGACCGTCAGCGCGGTTCCCCGCGGCAGCGCCTTGAGTAGCCGACGCGAAGCTATCCCGGTCCCTGCCGCAATCTCGAGAACTTTCCGGGGTCGCCGCTTTGCGACTCGGTCGGCGATATCCGCCGCGTACGGTTCGAAGAGAAGTTCTCCGAGGTGCTGGTCGTACATCTCCGGAATGGAGCCGTCGAACCGCGTGCTCTCTTCAGAGACCGTCTTATTACTCATGACCGGTTCAGGCCAAAGCCTTCTCTATGTCCGAATAATCCGGATCGGGAAGATCGGCGTACACCGGGTTGGAGAGGTAACGCTCCCCGAAATCGCAGATCACGGACACGATCAGCTTGCCCTTGTTCTCCGGCCGCGCCGCCACCTGCAGGGCTGCCCATGTAATCGAGCCCGAGGAAATTCCCGCGAAGATCGCTTCCTCGCGCGCAAGCCGGCGAGCCGTGGCGATAGCGTTGTCGTTCGTCACCTGGATCACTTCCTGGTAGACTTTTCTGTCGAGGTTGCCAGGGATGAAGCCCGCGCCGATCCCCTGCTGTTTGTGCGAAGCAGGCTCACCGCCCGACAGCACCGGGCTCTCCGCGGGCTCGACCGCGATGATTTTGATCCCCGGTTTCTTCTCGCGGAGAAATCGCCCCGCGCCGGTGATCGTACCGCCCGTTCCAACACCGGCAACGAAGATGTCCACCGTTCCGTTCGTCCCTTCCCAGATCTCGGGCCCAGTCGTTCTGTAATGCACCGCCGGATTGGATGGATTGTCGAATTGCCTCGGCATCCACGCCCGGTCGCCAAGCCGCGCCAGGATTTCTTCCGCGCGAGCGATGGCTCCCTTCATCCCCTTCGGACCCTCGGTCAGCACGACGCGACAACCCAGAGCACGCAGAATGTTCCGTCGTTCGATTGTCATCGTCTCCGGCATCGTGAACACGCAACGAAATCCGCGAGCCGCCGCCGCGTAGGCGAGGCCGATGCCGGTGTTTCCGCTGGTCGGCTCGACGATGAACATTCCAGGACGCAGCGATTTGTCGCCGATCGCGTCGTCGATCATTGCCGCGCCGATGCGATCCTTCACGGAACTGAACGGATTGAATCCTTCGTGCTTCACGACGATGCGCGCCGGCAAACCCGCCCCAACGCGATTGAGCTGGATTAGCGGAGTATCGCCCATAGTCTCCGTTATGTCGCGGTATATCCGACGCTGTGCCACCGTGTCTCCTCCAAATCGTGCCGAGTTGTAAATAAAACGTGTCGAGTTGTAAATAGCACCATTATTGCGCTCTCGCCAATCGTGACAAACGCCCCGCACAAGCCTCAGAAGCAGCCCCGGAAACAGCTGCATCTCACCCGGGCATTGCAGCACCGTAACTACCGGCTCTTCTTCAGTGGGCAGACGGTCTCGCTCATTGGCACCTGGATCACGCGCATTGCGACCAGCTGGCTGGTGTACCGGCTCACCGGCTCCGTATTTCTCCTCGGCATCGTTGGATTCTTTGGGCAGATTCCAACGCTCGTTCTCGCGCCATTCGCCGGCGTGCTGGTTGACCGCTGGGATCGCCACCGCATTCTTGTCGTTACCCAATTTCTCTCGATGTTGCAGTCCGTCGGTCTCGCCGTACTGACGTTCGCGGGCGTGATCACAGTGGCGCACATTCTCATCCTCCAGGTCGCGCAAGGCATCATCAACGCCTTCGACACTCCCGCGCGGCAGGCATTTGTCGTGGAGATGGTTGAGGATCGCTCGCACCTCTCGAACGCAATCGCGCTCAACTCCACCATGGTGAATGCGAGCCGCATAATCGGTCCGTCCATCGGAGGCGTGCTGATTGCAGCTTTCGGAGAGGGTTGGTGTTTCGCCCTGGACGCCATCTCTTACGTCGCGGTCATCGCTTCGCTTTTCGCGATGCGAGTCGACGAACGGCCGGCCCTGGTGTCCGAAACCCGGGTGCTGCAGGAGCTCAGGGCTGGATTCAACTACGTTAGCAG
>DAITQE010000627.1:0-2920 GCA_036833235.1 Opitutus sp. | reverse complement strand
GGCGGTCGGCCATCGTAGCGCGGGCATCTTGCCTGCATCTTCCCTTTGCAGGATGCAGGCTGGAAGCCCGCGCTACTATTCACCGACAACCCGGAGATGCGCCCTCGGCTGAGCCGAGAGCGAGTTGTCTGTTGCGGATCGCGATGCGACGGCCAACGTCGATGCGATGCGCGTGATCGACAGCCATGTTCATCTTTATCCACCCGAGGTTAATAACGACCCGCTCGGGTGGGCCGTGGTGCATGACGAACCGCAGTGGGCCGGTCTCTGCACCCGGATTCGCAGGAATGGATCGAGCGTGCAAGCGTTTCCCAGCATTGATCAACTGCTCCGTGAAATGGACAGGGTCGGCGTCGAGCGCTCTGTTCTGCTGGGCTGGTATTGGCGACATCCGAAAACATGTGAGCGGCAAAATCGATTTTACGCCGAATGCATTCAGGCGCATCCGGACCGATTGTCCGCGTTCGCCACCATCCAACCGCAAGGGGGCAGCGACACGACGCTCGAGGAAATCAGGCGCGCGCATGGCGCGGGATTGATCGGCTTGGGCGAGTTATCGCCTCACTCCCAAGGTTACGGGATCGGGAATCAGGCTTTCCGCAGCGCGCTCTTACTCGCCGGTGAACTCGGATGGGCGGTGAATGTTCACGTGACGGATCCCAATTGCCGGCCTTATCCGGGACGGGTGGAGACGCCGCTGGAAGATTACATCGCATTGGCGCGCGAATTTCCGGCGGTGAATTTTATTCTCGCCCACTGGGGCGGACTCCTGGCGTTGCGTGAAGGCGCAGTGGCAACGCTCTCGAATGTTTATTACGATACGGCGGCGTCTCCGCTGATGTATGACGACACGGTGTGGGGCCGGGTTCTGGCGAAAGTGCCGCGTGAGCGAGTATTGTTTGGTTCCGACTTCCCGTTGAATCTTTACCCGAAGCTCGATGCCGGACCGAACATGCACCGCCTGATCGATGAGGCGAAGAAAGCGGGATGTTCCAGTGATGTGTTGCGCGAGAATGCGGCGTTTCTGCTGCGCCTCAAAGTCAGGGGAGCGGCCTGAACTATGCCAGCGCAAGCGCCCACGTGAACACAGGGCTTTCGCGATCACGGACGATAATCTGAAGTCCGGAGCTCAGTCCTGATGGCAAGGTGATCGGGAGGGTGAGTACTGGGCAGCCGCCCAGACTCGCCGGAGCAGTGAGGCTCAGAAGCCGGTTGCGAGTGGCCAACGTGCACTCCGCTTTCGTGAGCGCGCCGAACGGCGTTGCGGGCAAGATCAGGAAATCGAACGCGGCAAAAAACTTTTTCCAGACAGATCGCACGACGGCGAGTTCGCTCAGCGCGCGTTCATATTCGGCGGGAGACTGGGTCGCTCCGCGTTGTAGCCGCTGCCAAACGGCCGGGTCGTAGCGATGCTGGTAACGATCGGTCCACTCTCGATGTACGTTCCACGCTTCCGCAGCGACGATGCTGCTGTAAATTTCCATGCTACGGCTGAATCCCGCAAGGAGTTCGGCGTGAGTGAGCGCATCGGCCGGAGCAGCAAATTTTGCAGCCGCCGTTTTGCACGCGTCTGCAACGTCTCGATCTAGACCGGGTAATTCCAAATAACAGCCACGGAGCGCTGGGCAATTGGACGGCGTCGGTCCGATGAGTGCGTTGATGGAGACCGCCATATCAGGCGCGTTGGCGGTGAACCATCCGGCCGTGTCGAAACTTGAAGAAAGCGGAAACGCGTCGAAAATGAGCGCGTCGTGTGGACTCGAGCGAAACCCAAACAATCCGCAAAACGCGGCCGGCACGCGCACCGAGCCGCCGGTATCGCTGCCGACGGCGAGCGGTGCAATCCCTGCCGCAACGATCGCCGCCGAGCCGCTACTTGAGCCGCCCGTTGTTCGACCGGCGAATCGCGGATGCTCACAATCACCATAGTGCGGGTTCTCGCCCGTGATGCCGTACGCGAATTCGTGGAGGTGCGTTTTCCCAGCGAAAACCGCGCCTGCTGTTCGCAGCGAACAAACGATCTCGCTATCTCGCGCAGGCGTCGGCCGAACGTCCGGCAAAAAGGTTGAGCCGGCGAACGTAGGCTGTCCCGCCACATCAAAAAGATCTTTGAGGAAATAAGGAATGCCCGCGAGCGCGCCGGCACGCTTGGCTTGAGCGAAGCTTTCTGCGAGAGCCGCTTCCGAAAGGAGTGAGGTGATCACCGCGCGCTGTTGAGTGACTGGCAGGAGACTGATGCCGCGGTGCACTTGGCGAGCGGCAGCCTCCGGAGAGAGTTGCTGCCAGGCACGGAAATTCATCGACACGATTTCAGCGGCTGCGGCAAGAGAGGCAACTCTGGAGGGGTCGATGCCACGAGCGAGGTCGACGCGACGCAGTGGCGATAAAAAAACTCACCCGTAGGTGAGTTTTTGAACGGCGTGCGTCAGTTGCGGCTTAACCGCGTGGGACGCTTGGAGCGGGCTTCGATGAACTCCCGAATCACGTCCATGCGCTGGCGAACACGATCCTCTTCTTCGATTTCTTCGGAGGAACGGATTGCCTCGTGCTTGGCCATGGCCTTGCGCATTTTCGAAAGCGCCAGGTATTCGAGTTGCCGGATGCGCTCGCGCGTGACGTGGAAGCGACGACCGACTTCTTCGAGCGTGAGTTCGTCACGACCATCGAGACCGAACCGCAGGCGGATGATCTCGGCCTCGCGGTCATCGAGGGACGCGACCATCGCGTGCAGGTCAGTATTGAGGTTTTTGTCACGCAAGCCATCGAAGGGACTGATCGCGTTATCATCGCCCACGATTTCTCCGAACGTTGCCGAGTCGCCGTCTTCACCAACAGGAGCATCCAGCGAAGCGGGACGCACACTGACGGATTTCAAATGAGCAACTTTACTCGTGGGGATCTGAAGCTCGATCGCCAATTC
>DAITQE010000626.1:0-2922 GCA_036833235.1 Opitutus sp. | reverse complement strand
ACGCAAAGCAGTTAACAATTAACGCCCCGACCCCATTTTGGCCGCGGCCCCGACCCCATTTTGGCCGCCCCATTTTGGCCGCCGCAGCGGATGGCTGCTCGGTGCATGAAATAAGAAACACCCTGGCGTCTCTGATTGGTATTCGCTACGAAGCGTCCGGCGCGTGGACTGAGGAACAGCGGGCGAGAGATTCACGCTGCGAAAATCAACTCCGGTTAATTCTACGAGGAGCCCGCCATCAGAGGCTATTCGCTGCAGCGTGACGCTGGATTTGCAGCGAGCAGCTGACTTCTACGTAGCCCTGCGGGGGAAGCGCAGGGAGCCCGCCGCTCCCGCGGCGGGCTACAAGGAAGCTGTTTCTTAGCCTCGGTGGACCTGTTGGGGGGAACGGGTTCCGTCGGGCAGGAACGTTTCAAACGATGCGGCCGTTCGCGAAGACGACTCGGCCATCGACGATCGTGGTTTTCACTCGTCCAGTGAGCTTGGCGCCTTGCCATGGTGAGTTGCTCGATTTGCTGAAGCCCTGTTTTGCGTCGTAGGTCCATTGCTCCGCGGGATCGAACAGGCAGACATCGCCAGGCGCGCCGGACGCCAGCGTGCCGGCTGAGAGCTTCAGAATTTGAGCGGCTCGACGCGTCATCAGATCGATGACAAACGGCAATTTGAACTTATTTTGCCGAACCAGAACATCGAGGGTCACCGCGAGGGACGTTTCGAGACCGATGATGCCGTTGGGCGCGTAGTCGAACTCCTTGTCCTTTTCGTAATCCGTATGGGGCGCGTGATCCGTGCTGATGCAGTCGAGGGTGCCGTCCCGAAGACCGTCGATCAGCGCCTGCCGATCCTCGTCGGTGCGCAACGGCGGATTCATTTTGAAATTCGTATCGTAGGTGGCGAGGCGCTCCTCGGTAAGCGCGATGTGGTGCGGCGTCGCCTCCGCCGTAATCTGAGCGCCGCGATCCTTGGCGCGGCGAATAACGTCCACTGAAAACTTCGAGGAAATATGCTGCAGATGGATGTGCGCGCCGGTGTATTCAGAAAGGATTACGTTGCGCGCGACGATCAGATCCTCCGCGGCATTGGGCCAGCCTCTTAGCCCGAGTCGCGTTGACGTGACCCCTTCATTCATCACGGAGCCCTGCGTCATGGAGGCGTCCTGACAGTGGTCCATGATCGGCAGATCGAACATCTTGGCGTACTCGCAGGCGCGCCGCATGAGTTCGTTGCTCTGCACGCAGTCGCCGTCGTCCGTGATCGCGACAACGCCCGCGCGTTTCAGCGAGCCGATCGGAGCGAGTGTCAGGCCTTTCATTCCAACCGTGATGCAGCCGGTGGGAAGCAGCTTCACGATCGAGTCGCGGCGAACGGCGTCGTTGATATATTGGACCGTGCCGGCGGTGTCAGCGGGTGGTGATGTGTTCGGCATGCACACGACCGTGGTGAACCCGCCCGCGGCCGCGGCGCGCGAACCGGTGGCGATCGTTTCTTTATGCGTCTGGCCGGGCTCGCGAAAGTGAACGTGAATGTCGACCAGACCGGGGCAGGCGATCAGGCCCGTGCCGTCGATTTTCTTCGCCCGTTTTTTCGCCGCGCCCGAGGGCGCATCGACGAATTTGCCATCGGTGATAAAGAGGTCACCGGCTGCATCGCGTTTTGCTGCAGGGTCGATGATACGGGCGTTGGAGATCCAGAGAGAAGGCATCGGAGGAATGGCCACAAAAGGCGCAGAAGACGCAAAAGATCGCAGGTGATTCGAAAGTCAGTCCTGGGTTCGAAAAATAAACTTACGGAATTGAATTTTAGGAGCACCGAAATTGATCAGCATGGCGTGCTCCAAACGTGACGCGCGGAGATAGCCCAGGACTTGCGCGGTGTGTTCATCGGTGAGAGCACGCGTTGCTTTTAACTCAATGATGAATTCGGAATTCACGACGAGATCGGCAGTGAAATCGCCAAGAAGACTGCCGTCGTCATCGTAAACACTGATGGGAACCTGCTGATCCAAGTTGAAGCCCTTTCGGCGAAGACGGTTGCGGAGAGAGTTCTCGTAAACTTTTTCGTTATGGCCGTGACGGAGAAACGTGTGAGCTTCGAATGCCGTCTGCCGGATGGTATCGGCGAGTTGGAGGGCGGTGGTTTCGTTCATAAGCGTTTGCGTTTTTTGTGCCTTTTGTGGCAAACGCTTACTCCGTCGGCATCACGTTTTCGGGCTGGCCTCCGGCGCAGAGGTAGAGGACGGCCATGCGCACCGCGATGCCGTTCGTCACCTGTTCCAGAATCACGCTGCGGTCACCGTCCGCCAGCTCGCTGTCGATTTCCACGCCCCGATTGATTGGACCGGGATGGATGATGATGGCCTTCGAGTTCAGCCAGCCCGCGCGCGTTTTGTTGAGACCGAACATGCTCGTGTATTCGCCGAGCGATGGGAAATGCCCGCTCGACTGGCGCTCGTGCTGGATGCGGAGCAGCATGACCACCTCCGCATCCGCGAGCGCACTACGCAAATCATGAGAAACTTCGACCCCCATTTCGGTGAACCAGTGTGGCACCAATGTCGAAGGTCCGACGAGCGTGACAGCGGCGCCCATTTTTGTGAGCGCGTGAATGTTCGAGCGCGCCACGCGGCTGAATAGAATGTCTCCCAAGATAACAACTTTTCTACCCTTCAAGCTCCCGAGGTGTTCCTTCATCGTGAAGGTGTCGAGCAGACCTTGTGTCGGATGTTCGTGGGCGCCGTCACCGGCATTGATCACCGGGATGTCGAGGATGCGCGAGAGATAGAGTGGCGAACCGGCGGCGGAGTGCCGGAGGACGATCATGTCGGCGTTGAGTGCCTTGATGTTCTCGGCGGTGTCGCGCAGCGTTTCCCCCTTGGTGGTGCTGCTGCTGGCGGCATCGAGTGAGATCACATCCGCGCTCAGG
>DAITQE010000625.1:0-2931 GCA_036833235.1 Opitutus sp. | reverse complement strand
ATATCAATGTCGACATGTTCCTTTCGAAAACCAACACGGCGGGCGCGGGCATGGGACAATTCGGGAAACTGACCTCGCTCGCCGACCTGCCGAAAGACGAGGTCGTGCTCGCGTGTATCCGCAGCGCCGTCGAACAACGGGACTCGCCGACGTCGAAGCTGAAACGCGTTCGCCAGCCGGCCAAGGAAATGCCAGTGCCGCCCGATCTGAAGAAAGCGTTATCCGCGAACGCCAAGGCAACGGAGACCTTTAAGAATTTTGCGCCGAGTCATCGCCGCGAATACATCGATTGGATCACCGACGCCAAACGCCCCGCGACGCGCGAACGCCGTTTGCAGACCACGCTGGAATGGCTCGCCGAAGGGAAACCGCAGAACTGGAAATATCAGGAGCGCGGGGCGAAGGCGCGCTGAGGAGCGAGCAAGGCACGAGGATTGAACCACAGAGACGCGGAGCGCGCCGAGAAAACCACTTGCCGGAAAATATTCTGCCCAAAGCGATTCACCTTCACGGTGAAAGCGCCTTTGCTCGATTTTCTGCTCTGTGTTCTATGTCTCCTCGAAATCCTCGCGCGCCACGAAGATTTCCAACGCAGGGTTGGCCGCAAAAAGATTCGAAATTTAAAAGGTAGTGTCGGGGGTCTCCATCGCGCCTATAGGCGCACGGGCGACTTGAGCCAGAGCCCTGGTAATTTTGCGCCGCTTTGTGGCAATAATTCCGAGGCTCGGAAAGCCGTTTTCAAGTGATTCTTCAGACAGCTTTTTTTTCTGAAATTTTCCTGCCAAGCAATTCCCTACCCCAATCCGACGAAATTATTGGTAGGGGGATTTTTCAAACGGAAGAATTTTGTCTCATACCTCTTCGGTTATTTTTTCTGCCTCCATTTTTCCGACCATGTCTTTTCCGATAGGAATTTCAGTGATTCGACGGACGACATAAACGTTCCAGCCAGTTGCCTGGCACGGAGCATGCCTCATCTTGCTGTCACCAGCGCCATGCCTGCTTCGCAGCTTCACATCGATGCCCATACCCCGCTCGGCGCAACTCTCGCGCCCGGCGGAGTCACGTTTCGTACGTGGGCGCCGATGGCGACGGCCGTCTATATTGCCCTCCAACAACCGACCGGCACCGCAGCGATCGCCTTTCCAAAAAACGAGAGCGACCTGCTCGTGAAGGACGCCAATGGCTACTGGAACGGCTACGTCCCAGGATTGGGTGACGGCGATCTTTACCGATTCTATGTCGTCGGCACCGCGCCCGGAAAGGAGGGCGAGGGCTTCAAGCGCGACCCTTATGCGCGGGAGTTGGAAATGGACGGATATCCCGACTGTAACTGCATCGTCCGCGATCCGGACAGCCATGTCTGGCACGACCAGTCATTTCGCGTGCCGGATTTCAGCGACTTGATCATCTATCAATTTCATATCGGCGTTTTCTACGCAAAAAATGACGCCGGGCAGGACATCCGGCCTTTCCGAGTCTGCAAGATTCTCGATGTGGTCGATCGCATCGAATACTGGGTCGACCTCGGCGTGAACGCTGTGATGCCTCTCCCATTTCAGGAATATCAGGGAGAAAACAGCCTGGGCTACAATGGCACCGACCTCTTTTCACCCGAGATGGATTATGCAGTAGCGCCGGCTGATCTTGCACCTTATCTCGCGCGGGTGAATCGGCTGTTCGCAGCCAAGGGAACTCCTCCGCTGACGATCGCGGCACTCGCGGGCCAAATCAATCAGTTCAAGACGTTCATCGACCTCTGTCATCTGTACGGCATCGCGGTGATCACGGATGTCGTTTACAATCACGCCGGCGGCGGCTTCGACGACCAGAGTATCAAGTTTTTCGATCGGCAGCCGCAGACGACCGATGACAACAGCCTTTATTTCACGAGCGACGATCTTGCAGGCGGACGCGTCTTCGCGTTCGCGAAACCAGAGGTGCGGCGATTCCTGATCGATAACGCGCGAAGCCTGCTCGAGGAGTATCATGTCGATGGTTTTCGGTACGATCAGGTGACGGTCATCGACGATCACGGCGGCTGGTTTTTCTGCCAGGATCTGACTGGCACGGTTCACTTCCTGAAATCTCGCGCGGTGCAGATCGCGGAATACTGGGCCTACAATGCCGGAGACCGTTGGAAGAGCGTTGCCCGTCCGCCGTTCGGCATGGGCTTCGATCTGGGCTACGGCGATGGACTGCGTGACCAGTTGCGCAAGGTGATCGGAGAAGCGGCGGGTGGCGCCAGCGCGGCCGTGAATCTCGATCCGCTGCGGGGCGCACTGTATTTGACTTACCGTGACGGAGCGCGCTGGACGGTTTTCCAGTGCATCGAGAACCACGACCTGCTCGACGACAACCACACCGGCAACGACCGCCAGCCGCGGATCGCCGCGCTCGCCGATCCGAGCAACGCGCGCTCGTGGTACGCCCGCAGTCGCGCGAAGGTCGCCACGGGCCTGTTGCTCACGGCTCCCGGCGTGCCGATGATTTTCATGGGGCAGGAGTTTCTCGAGGACAAACACTGGACCGATTACCCGAAGAAGCCGGAGCTGTTGATCTATTGGGCTGGCTTGGAAGGTCAGGACCGGCACATGGCGGACCAGCACCGCTTCACGCGCGAGCTCATGTGGCTGCGCCGCAAACATCCAGCGCTGCGCGGGGAAGGCCTGAATGTTTTTCACGTTCACAACGACAACCGCGTGATCGCGTTTCACCGCTGGCTGCCTGGCGTCGGACGCGACGTGGTCGTTGTCGCCAGCCTGCGCGAACAGACCTTCTACGATCACAGCTATCGACTGGGCTTTCCGGGCGGCGGGCAGTGGCACGAAGTTTTCAACAGCGATATCTACGACGAATTCTTTAACCCAAACGCCCAGGGAAATCCGAGCGGCATCGAGGCCGACGGCCCGCCGTGGGATGGCTTGCCGA
>DAITQE010000624.1:0-2942 GCA_036833235.1 Opitutus sp. | reverse complement strand
CGACACGTATGTGGCGAACATTCCTGTTCGCCGCGTCGCCCTGAACGAATGGCGTTGGAAGGTGGCGAAGGTCGCGGCCAGCAGCGCAACCCTGTCGGAATACGCGGTCGGTTTTGACGACTCTGCGTGGGCCATGCTCAAGGGCACCGGCGGCGACGAGAAACCGACAATCGAGGCCGCCGACATCCGCGCCATCTACCGCGCGCATCTGACGCTCACGCAGGAAGAGTTGAGCGGCGCAGGCGTGCAGATCCAGTTCCCCGGTTGTGACGACGAAGGTTGGTATTTCGTGAACGCACAGCTGGTCGGCGAGACGCACGACTGGGATGCGAAGCCATCGTTCGTCCTCACGAAGTTTCTCCACGCCGGCGACAACGTCATCGCCGTTCTCTGCAACAACCGCGGTGAACTCGGCGGGCTGAATCCTAACGTCAGCGTGGAAATCGCGCTCCCGCTCAAGCCGGTGCAGTGGTCGCGCAGTCTTTTCAACGGCCTCGCGCAGATCATCGTCCAATCCACTCGGGCGGACGGCGAGATCAAGCTCACCGCCCGCGCGGACGGCCTCACTCCGGCCGTGGCCGCGGTGCAAACGCAGACGCCCACTCCGCGCCCCCGGCTTTAAATATGAGGACCAACTTCGTTTCTTGCCGACCCTCGGCCGTCCCCAGCGATCTACTTCACCTCGCGGTGAACAAGTAATCGGCTGCGCGCGCCATCTTTATGCCCGACATCCGATTTTTAACGGTTGGGTTGTCATTCTTCTTTTCTGCCTTCGGCTCGGCCATTGCCGCCGAATCGCACTGGTTTGAAGCGGAAACCGCCGAATCTTTCGGCGGCGCGACAAAAACACCTGATCGCGATGCTTCCGGAGGTTCTCTGGTCCGGATTTCTCAACCCGGCCAGGGCGTGACGTTCACCGCGCTTCCGGCCGCCACAAAACTGGCTATTCGCTATGCTTCAGTGTCGGTGGGGACGATCAGCATCGCGGTCAACGACCATCCAGCACGCAAGGTGAACATCCATTCCTCGGGCGCGCTCAACGATTCTTTTCTGAACGCGATCGTCGAGGTCTCGATCCCTGCTCAGGCGACACTGATCATCAGCGTGCGGAAAGACGATGTCGCAGTGAATATTGATCGCGTCATTGCCGGCGACGGAGACCTGGGGTTGCCGCCGGACATCTGGAATCTTCCAGCGCTTCCGGTGGCGGCGGGCCCCTACTCCGCCGATTGGAAGGCGATCAGCCGGAGTTATGCCGTGCCGGAGTGGTGGCGTGACGCCAAGTTCGGCGCATGGGCGCACTGGGATCCGCAGTCGATGCCCGAGCAAGGAGACTGGTATGCGCGTGGCATGTACATGGAAGGCAGTCCGCAATATAAATACCACCTCGGTCACTTCGGCTATCCCTCGACCTACGGTTACAAAGACATCTGCCAGAACTGGAAGATCGATCGATGGAATCCCGCCGAGTTGATGGCGCTCTATGTTGAAATGGGCGCGCGATATTTCATGGCGATGGGCGTCCATCACGACAACTTCGACTGTTGGGATTCGGCCTACCAGCCGTGGAACTCCGTCCGAGTCGGCCCCAAGGTGGACATCGTCGGCGTCTGGGAAAAGGTCGCCCGCAAGCACGGGCTGCGCTTCGGTATCGGCTTTCATAATACCCCGGCGCGAACCTGGGGCCAGTTCATGCCCGTACGCTACGCCAGCGACAAGTCGGGGCCGAAGCAGGGCGTGCCTTATGATGCTCTCCTGACCATCCGGGACGGAAAAGGCCAATGGTGGGAGGGGATGGATCCGGTGGACCTTTACGGCCCGGTTCACGACAACCGGGATCCGCTTCATTCGCCCTATGCCAACCAGTTCATGTGGCGGGTGGACGACGCGATCTCCAAATATCACCCCGACCTCATTTACTTCGACGAGCACGCGGGCGATTCGCAAGTGGACCTCTGGGTGCACATGGGACTCGGTTTTCTCGCGCCGCCGCTGATTGCGAATTACTATAACAAATCCCTGCAATGGAACCGCGGAAAGATGGACGTGGTGATCAACCTCAAAGGCGTGGGCGGACTTTACAACAGTTTCCAAAACAGCCCAGAACTGCTGCCTTATGTTGATCGCTCGCTCGTCAAGAGCACCGAAGCCGTGATCGAGACTGAAATCACGGCCTATCCATTCCAGACCGAAACCAGCCTCGCGGACTGGCATTACCGAACCGGACAAAAGTACCTGGATGCGCCAAAAGTGATTCGTTCGCTGATGGAGAACGTATGTCGCAACGGCACCCTGTTACTCAACTTGACCCAGCACGGTCGCGGCAATCTCGATCCCGAAGTGATTCGCATCTGCAAAGACGTCGGCGCCTGGCTGAAAACCAACGGCGAGGCGGTCTATGGTTCCCGACCATTTGAAGTCTTCGGGGAAGCAGACGTGCGCTACACGCGCCATAACGGCAACGTGTACGCCGCGCTTCTCAATTGGAACGGCGGCCCCATAACGCTCAAGGCGCTGCGCGCTGGCGGGGCTACCCTAGGCAAGGTCTCGGCGGTGGAGTTACTCGGCTCGGAGGTTCGAATGAACTTCGTTCAAGACGGGCAAGGGCTGACGGTAAGGCCTGGCGGACCGGTGCTGACTCTACCCGGAATCACCGATCAGCGGCTTGCCTCCAACTGTCGGATACTACGCATCAGTCACGACAAGGGGTGGATCAATGACGACGATCCGGGCGCAGTTGCTCCCGGTTGGACTCGTCTTTGCAATTTGGGTACCGGTGATTTCAACAACGATCTCACGACCAGTAACACGCCGGGCGATGTTTGGAGTTGTTCATTCGTCGGCAGCAGTGTGTCGGTCGTTGCTCCGAAAAAGCCCGGAGCTGGAACGATCGAAATTCAGATTGATGGGCAAAACCGGGCGACGGCGGATTTGTCCACGAC
>DAITQE010000623.1:0-2943 GCA_036833235.1 Opitutus sp. | reverse complement strand
ATCCTGTTGCTGCGGCAAACGATGTCCCCGGAGAATTTCGCGGCTTGGGGATGGCGAATTCCGTTTCTTGTTTCGATCGTGCTGCTGGCAATCTCGGTTTACATCCGGCTGAAGCTGCAGGAGTCGCCGGTGTTCGCGGAAATGAAAGCGCAGGGCAAGGGCTCGAAAGCGCCGCTGACAGACAGTTTCGCGCGGTGGGATAACGGCCACCTGGTGTTGCGCGCTTTGTTTGGCGCAACGGCGGGGCAGGGCGTCGTGTGGTATGCCGGCCAGTTCTACGCGCTCTATTTTCTGACCTCGACGCTCAAGCTCGACTACGTGAACACCTACGTGCTCATCGCGATCGCGCTCGTCATCGCCACGCCGTTTTTCGTCATCTGCGGGCGGCTATCGGACCGCATCGGACGCAAGCCGGTCATGCTTACCGGATTCGCGCTGGCGATCTTCACTTACGTACCGATTTTCCACGGGCTCACGCGTGCGACCAACCCGGCGCTGGCGGATGCGATGGAGCAGTCGCCCGTGATTCTGCACACCACGGAATACCGCAACACGATCGAACTTACCGTCGAGGCGGTATACGACGCGCTCGGCAAGGTCACGATGCTCACGGCGAAGAAGATACCAACCGCGACCGACAAGGCGCGCGCGTATCTGAACGCGAAGGGAATTCCCTTCACGCTTTCGCCGAGCCGTCCGGACGCGCCGCTGGTGCTCGACATTGGCGGACGCGACGTGGTGACGGGCTTCGATGCGAAGAAATTCGACGAGGCGCTCGTGCCTGCGGGATACCCGGACTCGGCCGATCCGTCGCGGATAAACAAGCCGGTGCTCGTCCTGCTGCTGACGATCCTCGTGCTCTACGTGACGATGGTCTATGGGCCGATCGCAGCGTTTTTGGTGGAGCTGTTTCCGACGCGGATTCGGTACACGTCGATGTCACTGCCGTATCACATTGGCAACGGTTGGTTCGGCGGTTTCCTCCCGCTGATCGCGGCGAGCATTGTGGTTTTCACGGGCGATATTTACGCGGGGCTGTGGTATCCGATCGGCGTGGCGGCGATGACGCTGATCGTCGGTTGGGTGGCGCTGCCGGAGACCAAGGACAACGACATAAACAAGTAGGCCGTTTGGCACTCGGGCTAAAGCACCGTGCTATTCCTGAGTTTTCACGTGGGGTATCGAGGTTCTCGGGACGACCGGCGGTGTGCGCTACTCCACCAAAGCACCAAAGACGCGCTGGTTTTTTCAGCGCGATCAGGAGCAATGGTGGCAGAAAACGGATCTCGGTTTCGCCACGCCCCGGGGGCACCACGCCCACACCGGCGGGTCTGCATTCGGGTTTCGACTACGCGTTCGGGGCGGGTAACGAAATCGTGCCGGTGATTGTGCCTTCGCTGAGCAGGGTCGCCAAATCAATGAAGCGTTCGATGGTGATGGTTCCGGTCGCACCGGCGAACCGCCCAGTGCCGCCGGTGATGGTGTGGGTTTCCACGATGTTCAGCCCGGTGAAATCTTCGTTCGGTGTGACCTGATTATTCGAGGTCGTAAAGATGTGGTCGCCGCTCGCGGTGAGAAAATCAGCCGTCCCGGAGGCCGAATCGTCGGGGGCGATCGTTGCGACTTCATGCACTGCATAATGCCCGAGCACCGAGGCGTGACCAACGCCATCCAGATCAACGATCGTTGGGCCGCCCTGATTGATGTGGGTCTCCAACGATTTGAAAGAGCCATGGATTTGGAACGGGGGCGGCGAGGCCAGAGCGGAGCTGGCGAATGTCGTGGCAATAAACATTACTGCCAGGGGCAGAATGGAGAGGAACTTCATGTATGTTTTCATTGGCTGTGGTTTCCTCCCGATGGAAATCACCGAGGTGAAAATGATTGGGAGCAGGCTGCGGGAGTCGTGTGGCTCGTCCGCACCTGCCGTGTTCAACCCATGCTACAATATTCTTTCAGCGCTCTTACTGGTCGGGCGCGGATTTATTCGAAGGTGGCTTGGGAGTAGCGCAGGCGTCCCGCCTGCATTCTCTTCCGGATGCAGGCGAGACGCCTTCGCTACGCCAAGCCATCGGCTGCAAGCAGCCTCCCTACCTGCCCGCTGATTCCAAGTCGCGTTCAAGTTGAACCTAACCGCGTGCCGCGGGATGCTCGGTGTAGGGGCGCCGCTCGTCGGCGCCCGCGGGCGTCGGCAAGCGACGCCCCTACAAAAACCGGCTCATCTCGAAAGCGAATTGGAATGAGCCGACAGTCGCAATCAACCGGCCGCTACTTGCCGGAATTCGGCGCGCTCAGCGCGCTCACCAGGTGCCGCAGCTCGGAATCAATCTCTGTAGCGCTAGCGGAAAGGGGTCGAACTTTGCGGTTTGCAGCCAGCTGACAATTCGGGACGCCTGCTGCAAACCATCGAATACAAGCTGCAAAGTTTGACTCCGTGTCTGACCCGGCTTTGCAGCGGGCGCGTTTTCCGACCGTACCGCGGCTGCTAAGGTAACGTAATCGTGCCGGTGATCGTGCCAATGCTCAGCATGGTCGCTAAATCCAGAACGCGGTTGATGGCGATCGTTCCGGTCGCGCCGGCGAATCTCCCGGTGCCGCCGGTGATGGTCTGGGTTTCCACGATGGTACCCGCAGTAATATCTTGGTTCCAGGTGACGTGCTCGTCCACGTTCGTAAAGATGTGGTCGCCGTTCGCGGCGATGATGTCGGCAGTCCCGACGGCCGAGCCGCTGGAGTTGTCGACCATCACAACTGTCGCGACTTCGTGCATCGCATAACGCCCGAGCACCGAAGCGTGACCACCGCCGTCCACATCAAGGATCCCTAGGATCCCTGGCTGGTGAACGTGTACCTCCGATGCTTCGATCAAGCCATTGATTGTGAGCGGAGGCGGCGAGGCCAGAGCGGAGCTGGCGAATGTCGTGGCAATAAACATTACTGCCA
>DAITQE010000622.1:0-2952 GCA_036833235.1 Opitutus sp. | reverse complement strand
CAAGCCGGCACGCGAGACGCGTGCGCTCCCCGGACCCCAGACATCGGTTTCTGCATTGCTCCGGGGATTTTTACTTTTCTGCCCCTATTTTTCTGACTGTGTTTGTTTGAAACCGAAAACCCTGGTTGCCTTCGGCGCCGGACGCGGGTAAACTTGACCTTGTTCGTAACGTGTTTGGGTGTTCAAGGACTCTAGCTGGTGCGAGGCTCGCCTCATGGCCAGGCTTGCCCATATCTGGTCCTTAATTACTTAATTTGCTGGGGGACAAATCCGGCCAGTTCGCCGTCGGCAAAGGCGAACACGTAAAATTGGTTCGGGTTGGTCACTTGCCCGCGCGTAGGATCACCGGGAAGCTTGAACGGATCTGCAACGGTCGCGAGGAAGTCGTTGTCGTTGGAAATAACCAAGGTGTGCTTGGTCACACCGTCGATTTCCACATCCTGCCCGAAGGCGACGCCTTCTATTTTGGAAGGAATCAGATAGCTGTTGATACCGGCGGCGTTGAGCTTGGTGACGATGTCCAGGGAGAGCGTCTTGCTCACGGCATAAGCGGAGAGATCGGCATTGGGACCGGTTATGTTGGTCACGTCCGTCGCCCCCGCGAGATCGATCAAATACAATTTCTTCACGACGGCTGCGGAGGCGGTGTCGGTCAGCAGCGGCGTATCACCAAAGCCCCGAAACGGTTATGCCATTGGGTCGTGTCGGATCTGTGGCGCTCGTGTAACAATCGGGTGACGAGTCAGCGGCACGGGCAACGGTGAGTTCCTGAGTGGGAACGCGCGCGTCCACCCGCAGACAATGATTCTCCGCGTAACCGGCATCCTCGACGACCGTTGGCTGCCTATTTTGGAGCGGCGGATTGTGCTTTGGGATCGGATACCACTTCCGGGGCCTTGAGCGGTATTTTCGGAGCCCACTTCAGCCATTCCTTGTCTGCCTCGGGCGCGACCGCGAAAACAAATCCTTCCGGCGCGGGTGCCGCCACGGCGCCGCCTTCGCCAGCGGGGGTCGCAAACGCGATGCCCCCAGATAACATCGATTCAAGCGAGGTGTTTTTAAGTTCGGCACCGAGCAGTCCGACTTTGAAAGAAAAGCCCCCGGCGTTCCAAAAACGGGTATTGAGTCTGACGAGGCCTGCGTAGGGCGCTTCGATATGGATGCGAATCAAAACGCTCGTCGCATTGTCGGCGAGCCGGCTGGTTTCCACCGCGCCGACCTTCATCTGCCGGTAGAAAACGCTGGCACCCGTCGTCAACGAACCGAGCTGGTCGGATTGCAGGATGAACGTTTTTCCTTCTTCGGATAAGACCGGCGGCGGCGTTTTAT
The DNA here is from genome assembly GCA_036833235.1 of Opitutus sp. Classification (GTDB taxonomy): domain Bacteria; phylum Verrucomicrobiota; class Verrucomicrobiia; order Opitutales; family Opitutaceae; genus Opitutus. The sequence goes on along the minus strand of DAITQE010000622.1, from coordinate 1,623 downwards.
CCAGACCGATGAAATGGTTCGTGGGTGGCCCTTTTCCCGGTTGCACATTCAGACGCGGGCCGGTTAGCAGGGTTTCGAGGCCTCGCACGCCTGACAGACCGATCTCGGGATGCACGATCCAAAAGAGGGCTCCGCCACGGGCGATCGCCGCAGCCGTTTTGTTGAGACGCACGTGCACGGTGACGCCATCAAGTCCGGGTTTCAACTCCACCGCTGTGACCACGCCGATCGATACGCCCTTGTGTTCGAGCAGTGTTTTGTCGGCCGCGACGCCGGAACCATCGGCGAACTCGATCGTGATTTCCGGCCCACGATTTCTTAATTCTCGGGCGACCATCCATCCGCCAATCGCGAGCGCGATCAACGGTACCACCCAAACCAAGGGAAGCGTGGGGGCGCGGCTGACTTTTGGAAGCGGAGCAGGCGAAGTACTCATGATGGAGGGATCGCAGCAATTGCCTTTGACCTTCCGCGCCAAAGCACGCGGGGATCGAACGCGTGGGTGGCGAGCACAGTGAGAACGACGGCGATGGCGAAGGCAACGATGCCGCTGCGAGGCTCGACCGTGGAGAACACACCGAACCGCACGACGCCGGATAGAAACGCGACGAGGAACACATCGAGCATCGACCAGCGGCCGATAAAATCCAAAGCGCCATAGAGGCGCGTGAGTCGCCGGGCGTCGTGCGTGGCGCCGCGTCGCGCTTGAATGAGGAGCCAAGCGAGACCGACGAGTTTGAGCACCGGGATGAGGATGCTTGCGATGAACACGATCGCAGCAATGGCCCAAAGACCTTGTCGCCACAGTTCGACCGTGCCCGAAAAAATCGTGTCCGTGCGACTTTCTCCGGAATTTTCCGTGGTCAGGACGGGAAGAAAATTAGCCGGCACCAACATCACCGCCGCGGCGATCGAGAAGGCCGTGGCATTCGCGAGTTTTTCCGAGCGAAGGCGGAGAAGACGGGGATTCATGGCGTCACGGAGTGGATGTTGCACCTTCACCCGCAGGCATCGGGTTGCTCGAGGGCAATTCCGGCGGCGTCAAGAGGAAGCCCCGCCACGCAAGGAGCAGTGAGAAGGACATGCCGGCGTAAGACCAGAATCCGGCGCCGATGGTAACGGTGACGACCGATCCCAATTTCATCAGGGCGACGAGCACGGCCAGCACCTGGACCTCCGGGATGGCCCAATAGCCCATGGCATGCGCGGCTCGTGACAAAAACTCGCCCGGCGCCTGCAACCGACCCAGCCGGGCTGGCAATAGCATACCCGCCAAAATGGAGAGCAACACGATGGGCACCAGCGTGCCACACAGCAGCACCCAAATCGCCAGCAAACGCATGTCGTTATCCCAAAGACCTTCCACGCCCGTGAAGAGAAGACCGCCGCGCTCCTGGCCGAATTTACCCGCGGTGATGAACGGCAGGAAGAAAGCGGGTATCGCCAGGATTAACCCGGTGGCCGTGAACACGAGCGTGGCATCGCGACCGGCCCGCGAGCCGCGCGCCAGTACTGTATCGCAGCGCAGGCAAAGCGCCCGCTCCCCCGGCGCGAGCGGAATCGGCTGATGGCCTTGGCCGCACAAGGGACAGATGAGGCGCGCTGCAGTGGAAGGCATGTTTC
>DAITQE010000621.1:0-2960 GCA_036833235.1 Opitutus sp. | reverse complement strand
GCGCGGTGCCGATCGTCGAAGCGATGACGGCGCTGGTGCTGGTGGATCATTGGTTGCGGCACGCGGCCCAAAACCGACTTTTTAAGTTCTAAATTCTAGATTGTTGGAGTCTGCAGGTTGGCGAGGGTTTTAAACGTGGCACGGGCGTCTCGCCCGTGGTCATCATGGGCGGGACGCCCATGCCACTTCAAACTATCGCCGCACGCCAGGCTCCTCCCTGAAGCCATGTCCTCTGAAGATTCCACTAAACCGCTTGTTTATCTCGTCCTCGGAACCAGTGGCTCCGGCCGGCGCGAGGTGATTGCTGATTTGATCGAGGGTGGTCTGGCGGAGGGCGACCGGGCCGCCGTGCTGTTGTCCAAAGCAGAGCCTGCGCATGAGTCAGACGCGAAGCTCCCAGCCGTGACGCGCTGGGTTTGGACGGGTGAGCTGATCGAGGGCGCTCTGCCAACGGACGCGACGCACATTTTTTTTGTCACAGATGGGCGGTCCAGTCCCGTGGATCAAATCGAAGTGTTTAAACCGTGGCTCGAGGCTCAGGGAGGTGAGCTGGCGCGGGTCATCTGCGTGGTTGACTGCCAGTTGTCCGAGAAAAATCCGCCACTGCTCGCGTGGCATGATGCCTGTATCCACTTTGCGGACGTCGCGCTGCTCAACCGACGCGAAGGCGTGGCGAACAAGTGGCTCAGCGATTTTCAGGCGCATTTTAAATCGCAGTATATCCCGTGCTTGTTCGAGTTTGTGAAATCGGGCCGGGTTAAAAACCCCGGGCTGGTGCTCGAGCCGCAGGCCCGACGGATGTCGCACGTGTTTGACGAGGAGCAGGACTGGATCTTTACCGATGCGGAGGGCGAGGAAATCGACGAAGACGAGGAGACCGAAGGCGACGAAGAGGTGGAAGCAAAGGCGGAGGAAGATCCGTACTTTGCGCGGCTCAACGGCGGTCGTCGCGTAAAAGAAATCCCGGACGTAGCGCGCTTCCTCGACAAATCCTAGCCCGATCACCGCATGAGTCCGACGCTGTTTCCCCAGCACATCATTGCCCGCAAACGGGACGGAAACGCACTGACGCGCGAGGAGATTGATGCGTTTGTGCAGGGCGCGACGGACGGCACGTGGGCGGATTACCAGCTCTCCGCGCTGTTGATGGCGATTTTTTTGCGCGGCATGTCGGCAGACGAAACAGCGGCTTACACCGAGGCCATGATGCGCTCGGGAACTGTGGCCAATCTCGCCAATGTAAAAATGCCGAAAGCCGACAAGCATTCCACCGGCGGCGTCGGAGATAAGGTTTCCCTGCACCTTGCGCCCATGGTCGCGGCGTGCGGCGTGGCGGTCCCGATGATCAGCGGACGCGGACTCGGACACAGCGGCGGAACGCTGGACAAGTTGGAGTCAATCCCTGGATTTCGGGTGAATCTTTCACTGGAAGCTTATCGGGCGCAGGTAGAGAATATCGGGTTGTGCCTGATCGGCCAGACGGCGGAACTCGCGCCGGCGGACAAGAAGCTCTACGCGTTGCGTGATGTCACGGCGACGGTGGAATGTATTCCGCTGATCTGCGCGAGTATCCTTTCAAAAAAACTTGCCGAGGGAATCGACGTGTTGGTGCTCGACGTGAAGTTCGGTCGCGGTGCGTTCATGAAAAACAAGGAGCAAGCCCGGATGCTGGCGGAAACGCTGGTGTCGGTTGCAACGGCGATGGGGAAGCCAACGCGAGCTGTGCTGACGGCGATGGATCAACCACTCGGCCGGGCCGTGGGTAATGCGCTCGAAGTTGTCGAGTCGATCGAGTGTTTGAAGGGTCACGGGCCCGCGGATACGATGGAGGTCACGTTTGCGCTCGGCGAGCAAATGCTGTTGCTGACAAACGTCGCGCGAACGCCAGCTGAAGCGCGCGCGAAACTCGAGCAGAGCGTCGCGAGCGGCGCGGCTTTGGGAAAGTTTCGCGATATGATCTCGGCGCAAGGCGGTGATCCCCAGGTCACCGAGGATTACTCACGATTACCGCGGGCGACGTTACGCGTACCCGTGAACGCGGCGCGCGCTGGTTATGTGAGTGATGTCGATGCGATGAGCGTGGCGCTGGCGGCGTTGCGGCTCGGCGCCGGTCGCGCGAAAGCGGAGGATTCCGTGGATCACGCGGTTGGAATCGGTGAATTAAAAAAGGTGGGCGAACCCGTCGATGCCGGGAGCCCGCTTTGTTTTGCGCACGCGAATAATGAGGCAGCGCTGGTGGAGGCAAAGGCGATGCTTGAAAAGGCAATCGTGATCGGTGATGCGCGACTAACCCCGACGAAACTGGTTTATGAGGTGATTGGGTGAGCCGAAGCGCGAGCAAGCTCGCAGCCTACACCTACTACTGCCTGCTAATCGGCGTCGGTTAGGGTAGGCCGCCTGCTTGCAGGCGCTTCTGTTCAACGTAACCAATCTGCGATCGGTCTCCTGTCTTGCGGTAGAGGCTTGAACCACGACAATTCATCTGCACCGAGCCAGAAATAGTCATACGTTTGGGAACTGGTGACGAGTCCGCCGCGGTAGGGATTGAGAAAGATGTATCGCAACACCTCTTCGACTGTATCGCCCGGCCGGAGCCGGTGTTCGTAGAAGTTTTGTTGCCACGCCAGATTTTGCGGTGCCAATGCATTTCGTGTTTTCGCTTTGAGGCGCGCGACACAGCGGGAAAGGGTCATGTCGCCGGTCAGACGTATCAGTAAATGCAAGTGGTCCGGCATGATCGCTCCGGCACGTACGATCCGATGGCCGTTAGTTTCGATGGCGCTGATTTCGAGACGAAGAGCGCAGACGACTTGATCGCGATTCATTCCTGAAACGCGGTTGGCCGAGCAAAGCGACAGAAAGTAAGAGGAGCCGGCGAGCGAGATGCGATTGCGGCGCAGGGCACCATCGCCACGGCCCGGGGTCGCCGGTCAGACGTATCAGTAAATGCAAGTGGTCCG
>DAITQE010000620.1:0-2961 GCA_036833235.1 Opitutus sp. | reverse complement strand
TTGGGCGAATCCAGCGGGCGGCTACTACCACGCCATGCACCCATCGCTTTGGGGCGATTTCACCTGGCGCATCACTGGAAAGGATGCCAACGGACAGGTTCAACTCGAGGGCGGCTGGCAGAACAATCGCGGCGCGGCGGCACACGAGAAAATCCGTTTCGTTGAAAATATTTTCGAGGAACTGGACGCGCCTGGTGAGTGGTTTTTAGATACGAAGACCCATACGCTGTATTTTTACCCGCCCGCCGGTGTCGATTTGAAAACCGCCGTCGTGGAAGCGACGCGGTTGCGCACGCTCGTCGAGTTCCGCGGCGATGCCGAGCATCCCGTGCAATGGGTCACTTTGCGCGGATTGGTTTTCCGGCAGGCAGCGCGCACGGTGATGGACACACGCGAGCCGTTGCTGCGGTCAGACTGGACCATCTATCGCGGTGGAGCGGTCTTCTTCAATGGCGCGGTGGATTGTGCGCTGGAAGACAGCGTCATCGACCAGGTCGGCGGCAATGCCGTATTCGTCAACAATTACAACCGCCGCATCGCCATTCGCGGCACTCACATCGCCCGTGCGGGCGCGAGCGGAATCTGTTTTGTCGGTGATCCGCGAGCGGCGCGCAGTCCGTTGTTCAACTACGACCAAGTCCAGGATCTCGCCGCGATTGACCGGACGCCCGGACCGAAGGGCAACAACTTCCCGGCGAACTGTCTCGTGGATGATTGCCTGATCCATCTGACCGGCCGCGTGGAGAAACAAACCGCCGGCATCGAGATCGACCTCGCGCAGAACATCACCGTGCGGCACTGCTCGATCTACGACCTGCCGCGCGCCGGCATCAACATCGGCGACGGCTGCTGGGGCGGGCACGTCATCGAGTATTGCGACGTCTTCGACACGGTGAAGGAGACGGGCGATCACGGCTCGTTCAACTCGTGGGGGCGCGACCGTTTCTGGCGGCCCAACATTGACGAGGTCAACGCGTGGGTGAAACAAGCTCCCGCATTGCCCAAGCTCGACGCGGTAAAACCCATCGTGCTCGCGAACAACCGCTGGCGCTGCGACCACGGCTGGGACATCGATCTCGACGACGGCTCCTCCTTTTATCTGATCAAAAACAATCTTTGCCTGCGCGGCGGCATCAAGAACCGCGAGGGCTTCGGGCGGGTGGTCGAAAACAACATCCTGGTGGACGGCGGCTACGATCCGCACGTCTGGTATGCGAAAAGTGGCGACGTCTTTCGACGCAACATTGTCTGGGCCGCCTATCGTCCGGCGAACATGCCGCCGCCACCGTGGGGCGCGGAAATGGATTTCAACCTCGTGCAGGATTTCCACACCTCGACGAGCGCCCCGGCGACGCAGTTGCAGCAACAAAGCGGACGCGACGAACATTCCATCATGACTGACGCGAGGTTCGTTGATCCGGCGCGCGGCGATTATCGCGTGAAAGATGGCTCGCCGGCGCTGGCGATTGGCTTCGTGAATTTTCCGATGGATCAGTTCGGCGTGCAGAAGCCGGAGCTCAAAGCCATCGCGTGCACCCCGCGCTTGCCACAGCCAGAAACGTCCACGCTCGCCACCATGAAGCGCGCAGCCGATCCCGTGACCTGGCTTGGCATTCGCGTGCGCAATATTACGAGCGAAGGCGAAATGTCCGCGTTTGGTTTGTCCGGTGTGACGGGCGTTTTGGTGCTGGAAGTTCCGACGGAATCGCCGCTGGCCAAAGCCGGGCTCCGGAAGAACGATGTCATTCTTGCCATCAATGGTGGCAAGATCGCGGACACTCTGGCGTTGCAGCGCCAAGCTCCGACATCGCCCGCCGGGAGCTCCCTAAAGATCCACATCTCCCGCGATCAAAGAGAATATGTGGTGCCGTTGATTCCGTGAAATTCCATGAAACTGAACTCCATTAAACTGGGCCTGCTGATGAATGCGTTCCGCATCGTTTGCCTCGCTTTCCCACTCACCTTCGCGGCGTCCGCGCGCGCGGATGTTTCCGACGCGAGGAACCTAGACCAGGGATGGCGGCTGTGGCTGGACCCGAAGGCGGCCTGGCAGGATGACACTCTCTATCTGCCGGAAGAGGTCAAACTCACGAATCTGCCGGTGAATCCCCCGACCGGAGGGTGGCCGGTGTTGGACGACCAGGCCGGCGCCAGCGTGTCGCTACCGGCGACCGTTGAAGAATTCCATTGGAACAAGCCACCGGCGCGCACGGCGAGTTCGAAAAATCCTTCGGCGATCGTCGCGGTCGATGGCTACTACCAAGGTGTGTCGTGGTGGTATCGGACGTTCACGCCGCCGGCGCTGCGGCCCGGAGAACGGTTGGTTTTCCATTTCCCCGGCGCCCGTCTGCGCGCCGAAGTCTATGTGAATGGCAAGCTGGTGGGCTACACGATCATTTCCGAGGCGCCGTTCACGGCCGATGCCACGGATGCGATCAACCCCGGCGGAACGAACCTGCTGGCAGTGCGAATCACCAATCCGGGAGGCAATCTGGATTGGATCGACTTCCACACGATGCGGTGGGGCAAATACACCCTGCCGGAGACCCATGCCTTCGGCGGTCTGTCCGGGGGCGCGGAGATGCAGGTGCGCGCGGCGGTCAGCGTGAGCGATCTCGCGGTTTTCAACCAACCCGCTCCCCGCTCGGTTCACCTTCAGGCCGAAATCTCATCGACCGGCCAGGCCTACGATGGGCCGGTCAACTTCTCCATCGCGCGGGAGAGCAAGGTCGTCTTTCAGGAAAGCAAAAACGTTCACATTCCTGCAGGCGAGACCGTCACCACGTCAATGGATGCGACTGTCCCCGACGCCCAACTCTGGGATATCGATCAGTCGAATCTTTACCAGGCAACCGCAACGCTGCCGGGCCTCGCGCACTCCGATCGGAGCACAACCTTTGGTTTCCGCTGGTTCGAGGTCACGGGACTTGGCACGGATGCGAAGCTCCGTCTGAACGGTCG
>DAITQE010000619.1:0-2970 GCA_036833235.1 Opitutus sp. | reverse complement strand
GTCGCGTCCGCAAACGTCATCAAACGGGGTGAGGGCACCCCGCCCACATAACAATAACACACCGGGTGTCGTCCCGTTAAATTTACGCGTGCGCGTGCGCGTGCGACGGCACGGATACCTCTTTTAACGCCTCGCCGGCGAGGCTCTTTCTTGCGTTCACCGCAAGATCGCCGAGGGAAACGATGCCGACCATTCGTTTGTCCCGATTGAGGACGGGCAGGCGACGGATTTGTTTGGTTTCAAACAGCCGCGCCGCCTCTTTGACATCCTCATCGTCGTAAACCCAGACGATTCCTGGTGTCATCACATCATGGGCTGTGGTCTGCTGTGGATCGCATCCGCGCGCAACACCCTTCACGGCAATATCTCGATCGGTCAGCATCCCCGCCAGCCGATCATGATCGCAAATCGGCTACGCGCCGACGTCGAGTTCGCTCATAAGCTTCGCTGCGCTCGCCAAGCTTGTATCGGGTGGGATGCAGCGAACATCAGGGGTCATAATATCGCGAATTTTCATAGCACCAAAGCTACACCCGCTGCTGTGCCCCGGCCATCGGCTGCCCTGCCAGCGTTGCCATGGGAGGATCGCTGATCGCCCTACCGTGCGGACCGATCGGCCATGACCGACACAGATGCGCCACAGGCACACGGGGGCTTGCTCGCCTTCAGCGAGTTGTGCCTTCACCCGGAAATCGTGACTCGTCCAATAATGTCGTGTCGGCCTACGTTAAACGCATCCGACGTTTGGGTATGCGCAGGGCCCATGGCGGCGTCGTCAGCCAATCATCCGCGGCACCGTTCGGCATGGCGTACCCCACCCGCATCATCGCGCAAAGACACATGCTCTCGAACGCTGCTTTCGGCATCCCGGACTCGAGCGGCTTCAAACCGGCCGCGATTCGCCGCGGCAGTTCGCTGGCCGGAACCTGTTCCACTTTGAGATCCGAGACGAGCGACACGATACGATCGAGCTGCTCGAGCGTGACTGGACAAAACGTCTCCAGCTTCCCATCCGCATCGCAGAAATTCCAGCCATCCGTGAGAATGTATCCGCAGGCATAGGTCACCGCTACCCAAGGAGCGCCGAGCTCCACTGCTCGCGCGGCCGCATCCTTGCGGTTCATGAAGAGCTGAATCGTGGGATGCTTTGGATTCGCGTTGAGGCGAAGCTGAAACGTCTTGATCGAAGCGTCGCCTGCATCCGGCTTTGCGTTGGAAAATGCGAATTGTGACGCCTGCGTAACGCGGCGAACAATAGCACCGGGTAGTCGTTTGAAATTCATTGTGATGCAGAGCTGGAGTGGAGAACTTGGGCAAAATGGCCTGCACAGAGCGCCATCTGGAATCTAGCGATTCATCGGAATGCCGGTTCTGATATCGCCTTGCAAGTTCTGGGCGGTCAAAAACCCCTGAAAATGCGATGGATACACTTAGCCTAATGGGTTTGAGGTGAATGCCGTCAGGTTGTTGTACCTCCCGCCCGCAGCCGACGATGGACGGCTGCAAAGGTGGACATTCTGACGAGTCATCGTCGATCAATTCGCCGATCCCACTCGTCGAAATATCCAAAGCCCTCCCTCAAACAGTATGTTGGGCCAAGCGGCCGGTCCGGATTTGCGCTCCCAGATTCCGGAAAACAATAAAACCACCGTGCGCATCGGACTCTCGCACCCAAGCCGCCTGGGCGGTGGATAAAATATTTTTAGCCGAAATGGCGGCCCGGTGCGTGCTCGAACGAGGTGCGCGCCCGGCGCCCCAACTCGCGCAAGGCGTCCTCGGTTTTGGTTTGAGCTCGTACGGCCGCAGCCCACGCGAACTCCGCGCGATCGCGCGGCACCAGGAGTTCCCTCTCGGCCATATCGATCAGAGCTGTGCTCGCGGCATAGCCCTTCGTAAAATCGAACCGCGGCGAAAGGAATTTCACCTCGGGAAACGCCTTGCCAAAAAAATACGGACTCGCCTGTGCGATGGGACAAAGGAACGAATCTTTGCAGCCAGCCGGCTGAGGCATGCGGATCACGTGCGGCATGAAAACCAACCCGACATTTTGCCGGACGAGGTCGAGCACAGCGCCGTGGGCGATTTGCGTAGCGAGAGACACTCTGCTGTTGCGCGAGTCTAATATCGGAATTGATGAAAGCCGCACAGGTGGTTTTGAACTGCACAGGCGCTGAGGCGGCCAGGGCAATCGCCGCGATGTTCGCCAGCGCAATTCCCAGATCGCTTTGCGCGCTCTCTTCGAGGAAAGACCCTGTTCCGGCGGAGCACGCGTTGTTCATCGCGTAGTCGATGGGCACGCCATTGCGGAGAAAAATATATTTGGAGTCCTGTCCGCCGATTTCGAAAATCGTATCGACGCCTGGATCATAGTGCGCCGCTCCGGTGGCGTGAGCGGAGATTTCGTTGTAGACGTGATCGGTGCCGAGATAAGCGCCTACAAGTTCGCGAGCCGATCCGGTCGTGGCTACCAGACCAACCGGACGATCTCCAATCTCGTCGACCAGTGCGTGCAGACACTGGCGGGTCGCAGCCACCGGATCCGCGGCCGTGCGCCGATAATGCGACGCCACAATGCATCGCGTCGCCGGGTCGAGTGCGACTGCTTTCGTGGTGGTCGAGCCTGCGTCGATGCCAAGGATCAGCGGACCTTCCGGCACGGGTGAAGCCCCGGGCGACCCGATCACAGTTACGAGATGATTGCAGTTCGCCAGCGGTGGAAGCCGGCCAAGCTCCGCCGGACGCGCAAGTTCTGGTCGGCGATGAACGGGGGCATCACGCGCCAGCAACGCGCAGCCCCACGCCTCAAACCAGATGCTTTCTGGGAGCACCACGAACTTCGTATCCGGCCTCTTGGCACGCAACGCCGCCAGCATGGCCGCATGGCGCGTCACGCCACCGATCAGCAAAACGCGATGGGGCGCCTGTGGTGCTTTTTCGAGCAGGGCGATGACCTTGCTGGCCATGCTATCG
>DAITQE010000618.1:0-2974 GCA_036833235.1 Opitutus sp. | reverse complement strand
CCCTTCGATGAGTGCGGCTTTCAGATTGCGGATGGAACCTTCGATGAAATCCGCCTGGCGAAAGATGTGGATGTTCATCTTCACGTCCGGCGGCAACTGCTTTTCTATGTCGCGCAAGGCGTTCTCGACTTTGTAAGTCGTCGTGAGCGTGTCCGCCCCGTAGGCCTTCGAGACCGTTCCGATGACGGCGTTTTTGAGATTGAGCGCGCTGTCGCCGCGTTTGATTTCGGGGCCAAACTTCACTTCCGCGACATTGCGAACATAGATGGGCGTGCCTTTGACGAATTTGATGACGGTGTTGCGCAAGTCGTCGAGCGACTCGACGCGCGCCACGCCGGTGACGATGTATTCCTGGCCGGGCCTTTGCAGAAACGCGCCGGGGACGTTGATGTTGGATTTTTCCAACGCCGCGTGCACTTCGGCCACGCTGAGGTGATAGGCGCGCAGGCGGTCGGGATCGAGCAGCACCTGGTATTGTTTGACTTCGCCGCCGATCGCAACCACCGAGGCGACGCCGCCAAGTGCAAGGATGCGCGGACGGATTTGCCAGTCGGAAATGGTGCGTAAATCCATCGGCGAGCGCGTGTCGCTTTCCAGACTGTATTTAACCATCCAGCCCACCGCCGATGTGATGGGCAACATCACGGACGCTTGCGTGCCGGCGGGGAAACGGTCGCGCACGGATTGAATGCGCTCGTTGACCAGTTGTCGCGCGACGTAGATGTCCGTGCCCCAGCGAAACACAATTGTGACAGTGGACAAGCCGACGGATGAGGCCGAGCGCACATTCTCCACACCCGGCGTGCCGTTGACCGCGCTTTCGATGGGAAAGGTGATGAGCGACTCGACGTCTTCGGGCGCGAGTCCCGGCGACTCGGTCTGGATGACGACCTGCGGCGGCGCGAATTCCGGGAACACGTCCACCGGCATGTGCATGGTCGTGTAAGTCGAGGCCACCAGAAAGACGACTGTCCCCACGACGATGAGCAGCCGGTTATTCAGCGACCAGCGAATCAGTTTGTTAAACATTCGATTTCAGATTTGGCGCATCTCAACCATTGTCAGCCCGCGGGCTTTTTGCCGCCGGTCAGCCACGCGGTGAAAAGTTCGCGCTGGCCCTGAACGACCACTTCGTCGCCCGGCACAAGGCCGTCCTTGATTTCCATGTTACGGTCGTCTTCCGCGCCCGTCTGGACGTCCACGCGATTAAATGTCTCGCCGGTGCGCACGAAAACGAATTTCTCGCCGCCCTCTGAGAGCACGGCCGACTTCGGCACAGTCAGCACGTCGGAATTTCTGGCGAGCAACACCGCCGCCTTCACGAACATGTCGGCGCGCAGTTTGCCGTCCGGATTGTCCACCATGAACCACACGGGCAGCGTACGTCTCTCGGCGTCAAGCTCCAGACCGATGAATATCACCTTGCCGGTGAATTCCTGACCCGGGTAGCCGAGCGGAGTGATGCGCGCGGTCTGTTCCAATTTCACCTTGGCTATGTCCTCTTCATAGACCTGCGCTATCACGATGACCTTCGAGAGGTCCACAATATGGAAAAGCTCCTTGTTGGGCTCGACCGCGTCGCCAACGCTGACGGGGCGTTCGCTGACCACGCCGCTCACCGGCGCGTCCACTTTCACTTCCGGTGGCGGCTCGCCGAGTTGACGGGATTGAATGACTGCCAGGGTTTGGCCCTTTTCCACGCGGTCGCCCACGTGGGCCGGCAGTTGCGCGACGCGCCCCGAAATCCGCGTTGTCACGTGGGCATGGCGATCGGGGTCGATTTCGACGCTGCCGTTCAGAAGCAAAATCGTGTCGATGGAGGAAAAGTCAGCCTTCGCGGTGTGGAGGCCTATGGACTCTTGCTGCACTTTGGTGAGCGTAACCGGGCCACCGGCTCCGCCCGCGGTTTCAATCTTCCCGCCGTGCGCAAATAGTTTCTGCGTTGAGCTGGCTGCGAGGAGCAGCGCCGCGAGCAAAGCCTGGTGAGCTGGTCTCAGTGTCATTTTCATAATTTCTAAATGGACGCAGTGATCACCCCGCAAACCGCGAGCGCCGCGCTAAAAAGAAGTGGGAACTTTTTCATGTTTTATTTTTTTGGACGTATGCTGACGAGAGGTGGTCTGCAGATCGGAAGTCGAACGAGGCTGAAGAAAATCTTTTTTGAGATGCGGATTCGTCGCCGCGGCAGTTTCTAGATCGACAAGCGCCTCGGCGTAGCGTGTCTGCGCGTCTAAATATGTTATGCGAAGCGATACCTGCTGATTCTGCGTTTGCGCGATCTGAGAAAACTCGGTCAACCCCTGTCCGAAACCTTGTTTGAGCAGGCCAATGTTCTGCGTATAAAGCGGCAAAACGCTTTGACTGTATAACAGCGTTGCTTCTTTCAGTTTCGCTGCGCGGGCCGCAGCCGCAGCGACCTCGGCGCGGATCGTGAGAACTAAAGCCTCGAACTGCTGTCGCGCCTGGTCGGCAGTTGCCTGCTGTGAATAAACACGACCCTGATTTCGATTCCACACCGGCAACGGGATCGCGAGCTTGAGACCTAGAAAACGATCAGTGCGCAACCCGCTGGGCTCGTCCAGCGTGCGGTCGCCCTCGTAGTCAAAACCGAGGCGCCAATCATCCCAAGCTTCAGCGCGTGCGAGCGCGATCTCCGCATTGGCGCGATCGATCCCCAATTCGATCTCCCGCAAATCCGGCCGCAGCTCCGGGTCGAATCCCGCACCAGTGAGAGAAAAGCGGGCGAGCAGTTGATCAAGATCGCCCTCGAGTGTGAGTGGAGCATCCGGCGCGAGACCGATTTTTTGCCGAAGCGTGACTAGCCGCGCGCCGAGCTCAGCGCTCAACAGATCGTTCTCGAGTTGCAAGCGTTGCACTTCCGTCCTCGCGAGGTTCACGTCCACCTCGGAAACCTCCGCCTTTTTCAAGCGCGCCTCCGAAATGTTCAGAAGGTCCTGATTGACACCCTTTGCTT
>DAITQE010000617.1:0-2992 GCA_036833235.1 Opitutus sp. | reverse complement strand
CGATATCCGCGTTTGTTCGCGTCCATTCGCGGTTTCTCACTGCAGTGACGCCTGTGCGCTGCCAATCTCAATCAACCTGATTCGATGGAGGAGCCCACCCAACTTAGGCTGGCCTACTATGGTGACGACTTCACCGGGTCGACCGACGCGCTGGAATTTTTGGCGCGAGCCGGATTGCGCACGCGATTGTTCCTTTCTCCGCCAACGGTCGCGCAATGCGCCGGACTTGATGCGGTCGGAGTCGCGGGTCTCACGCGATCGATGGCGCCTGATTCAATCGAGGCCGAACTGCGACCTGCATTTACTGCGCTGCGTGAGCTGGGGGCGCCGCATATGCACTATAAGGTGTGCTCGACGTTCGATTCGTCGCCGAGCATCGGAAGCATCGGTCGTGCGATTGACGTAGGCGCCGATGTTTTTCGCGCGCGTTTCGTGCCTCTGCTGGTCGGAGCACCGGCATTGGGGCGCTACTGTGTATTTGGAAACTTGTTTGCGCGGCTGGGAATCGGAAGTGCAGGGGAGATCCACCGGCTTGACCGGCATCCATCGATGAGCCGCCATCCGGTGACGCCGGCAGATGAGAGCGATCTCCGCCGACACCTGGCCCGCCAAACGACGAAGAAAGTGGGGCTGATGGACATTCTTCATGTTGCAATGCCTGAAGCCGCGGCCCGCTCAGCGTTGGAAGACGTCCTCGCCAGCAGTCCTGACGTTGTGCTTTTCGATGCGCTCTCCTCCGATCAACTCACGACGGTTGGAGCTTTGCTGGATGGGTACGCGAGTCGTGAGACTCCATTGTTTTCGGTTGGTTCGTCGGGGATTGAAATGGCGCTGGGGAATTTTTGGGCGAAGCGCGACCAATGTGAGCCCCGGCTCTCCTGGGCTGATCCAGGTGCGGCCGAACCGTTGTTCGTATTATCTGGAAGCTGTTCGCCTGTCACGGCGGATCAGATCACGCGGGCGCTGGGCGAAGGTTTTGTCGAAGTTGCGCTCGACGCGGCGGCGCTCGCGGACGGAGAAACCTGCCAATTGGCCGTATCGGACATCACGATGCAGCTCCGCGCCGGGCGGCATGTCATAGCTCACACGAGTCGTGCGGAGGTGGATCGGCGCGTCGCCCTTCCATCCGATCGGCTCGGGAGCGCTCTCGGCAGGATTGCTCGGGACGTAGTCGCACAAACGAGCGTACGTCGTCTGTTGATCGCCGGAGGCGACTCGTCCAGTTTCGCCGCTCGCGCACTCGGCATCGAAGCGGTTGAAATGATTGCACCGCTCGCTCCCGGGGCGCCGCTGTGCCGGGTGCATGGACCGGGTTCGCCAATCGATGGACGCGAAGTTAACTTCAAGGGAGGACAGGTCGGCGCGCCCGATTACTTCAGCGCAGTTGCTCGGGGAAAACGTCAGTGACGATCTCACCTGCGAAAACAGTTTCACTAAACACTCCCATGAAACGCAAAACCCTCGCGCTCGTTCACACCTCAGCGACGCTCGTTCCCGTCTTCGCGCAGCTTTGCAAAGCGAAACTTCCGAACGTCGATACGTTCAATATTGTCGACGACAGCCTGGTACGCGCCATCGGCGCGCGGGGCAGTCTCACGGCTGACATTGCGCGCCGCGTTGAATCCTACATCACGTCGGCCGAGGCGGGTGGGGCGGATTTCATCCTCGTCACATGTTCCTCCATCGGCCCGGCGGTTGAAGCGTCGGCTCCGTTCTCCGCCGTGCCCGTCCTCCGCGTCGATCAACCCATGGCCGATCAGGCGGTCCAAACCGGGCGGCGTATTGGCGTCGTTGCGACGCTTCCCACCACGCTGAATCCCACGGCTGATTTGGTGCGCCGCCGCGCGGCGCTCGCTGGCAGGCCGATCGAACTGACGTCACGCCTTTGCGAAGGCGCGTTTGAGGCGTTGATGGCCGGCGATGCCGCCAGACATGACGCGCTGGTGGCCGCCGCCTTGCGCGAACTGTCGAACACGGTCGATGTCATTCTGCTCGCTCAAGCCTCAATGGCGCGCGTGGTCGACACGTTGCCATCGGCGGAGCGACGCGTGCCAATCCTGGCGAGTCCGCCGCTGGCAATTGACTATCTGGCCACGGTGTTCGGGTTAGTTGTGTGATGCGATGATGGCCCTGCGCAAAACACTTCTGGCGCTCGCCGGCGCCCTGTTCGCCGTCGTTCTGGTCGGCATTGTCATCGACGCGCCGCAACTCTGGCGAATGGCAGCCGTGGCGGCGGCGGTTTTCCTGGCGATCGGCTTGGGCGCGGTTTCGGCGCTGCGCGGCTATCAGTACACCGCGTGGATCGTGGCGGCGGTGGTGGCGGCGATGATTTTCCCGGCGGCCTTCCTGCGGTGGGGCGATTTCGATTTGCGCAACAAGTGGGTTGTCCTGCTCGTGGTGCAGCTGGTGATGTTTGGCATGGGCACGCAGATGAGCCTGAAAGATTTTGTCGGCGTAATGAAGATGCCGTGGGGCGTGGTGGTGGCAGTGGGCTGCCAGTTTCTCATCATGCCACTGGCGGGCTGTTTTCTTGCCTGGGCGTTTTCACTGCCGGACGAAATCGCGGCCGGAGTAATCCTGATCGGCAGCTGCTCGAGTGGGCTCGCTTCCAACGTGATGTGTTTCCTCGCGCGCGCGAACCTTGCGCTGTCGATCACGGCGACGTCGATTACAACGCTGCTCGCGCCCGTCATGACCCCATTGTGGATGAAGCTTCTCGCCGGTCGGCTCGTGCGGGTGGAGTTTGTCGGAATGATGGTCGAGATCATCAAGATTGTGATCGTGCCCATCGCCGCGGCGTTGCTCCACGACTATTTGAAAAATGCCTCGCCGCGCACGCGCCGACGATTCGGCATCGCCGGGGTCGTGTGCGCAGGCTGGATACTCCTGCTGGTCTGCGGCGGATGGGGTCGTCTGGCAGCGGCGATTAACGGGGCGGCGGGGTTGCTTCTGCTGCTGGAGCTCGGTTCCTTTGCCGTCGGGGCCGTGGCGT
>DAITQE010000616.1:0-2998 GCA_036833235.1 Opitutus sp. | reverse complement strand
AATCCAGGACACACTTCGCAGCATGGCGGGGCGAGAGGGGACCCAGTTCATGATCAGGCAAACGGAAGGTCGCAAATACATCCAGGGAATCGAAGAACCCAGGCTGATGATCGATGAGCTTAAAAAATTCTCGAACATCTCTGCGATTTCGCCGGTGCTGACGGGGCCCGTGACAATTCGCAGCGCGTTTGGCAGCGATTCGGTGAAAGTTTACGGTATCAATTTCGAAGAACATTCGAAGGTGTCGGACATCAAGAGTCAGATCGTCATGGGCGATGCCAACACCTTCGTCAGTGCCCCGTCCTCTGGCGCCATGCTCGGTCGTGAAATGGCGGCGCGGCTTCAGCTATCGGTGGGCGACCCATTCGTGCTCGAAACGCTGAGTCAGCAACGCCACTATCGCGTTAGCGCGATTTACGAAACGGGCGTGAGCGATATCGACCGCGTGCGCGTTTATCTCAACATGAGCGAAGCCCGCTCCATCCTTAAAAAGCCGACGGGCGTGAGCTTCATCCAAATCAATCTCATCGACAAAGACCGTGCGGTGGAGGACTCCATTCAAATGGAAAACGTGCTGCATCATGCGGCGCGCCCATGGCAGGAACGCGAGGAAGTATGGCTAAACGTTTTTTATGCGCTCAAGATTTCCAGCGCGATTACTGTGTCGGTCTTCACGCTCATCGCCGGGCTGGCAATGTTCAATACCCTCGCGATGATCGTCATGGAGAAGACCAAGGAAATCGCGATTCTTCGTTCGATGGGTTATGAACGAAAGGACATCTCGCAGATTTTCCTCTGGCAGGCGACTATCGTGTTGGCGATCGGCTCAATCACCGGCTGCATTCTCGGAGCGGTGGTGACGTATGGCGTTTCAAAAGTGCCCATTCACATCCATGGAATTTTTGCGACCGACCACTTCCTCGTTTCGTTGTCGGGCTGGCATTACGTCTCGGCGGTTCTGACGGCCATTGTGATGGTGATGGTCGCCAGTCTCGTGCCTGCTCGTCGGGCCGCCTTGCTGGAGCCAGGCGATGTCATCCGCGGGACCGCGCAATAGACTCGAACGGTATCATGGCTGAGCCAATCAACGATCTCGCGCTGCGCTGCAGCAACATTCACCGCTACCTCGGGCACGACGAGGGCCGCGTGCACGTCTTGCGCGGGGTCTCGTTCGAAGCGCGTCGAGGTCAGGTGTACGCGATCGTCGGACCTTCCGGCTGCGGAAAATCCACGTTGCTTTACCTCTTGGGATTACTGGACCGGCAGGAGGAAGGTGACATTTGGATTAACGAAACGTTGATGTCGAATAGCAGCGATCTCGACCGCACTGCGGCGCGCTGCGCGAATATCGGTTTCGTGTTCCAATTCCATTTTCTGATGCAGGAATTTTCTGCGCTCGACAACGTGATGATGCCGATGCGGAAGCTCGCGAAGCTCCCGGAGGCCGAAATGGCAGAGCGGGCGCACTCACTGCTCGCGGCAGTCGGACTCGGCGAAAAGACGCACCGGCTCGGCACACAATTGTCCGGAGGCGAACAGCAGCGCGTGGCCATCGCTCGGGCCCTGGCCAATCAGCCGGCGATCATTCTGGCGGATGAGCCGACCGGGAATCTCGATGTAAAGAATTCGACGCTTGTATTCGATTTATTGACGCGGCTGGCGAAAGAAAACGGCCAGGCCGTCGTGCTCGTCACCCACAATCCTGAAATCGCGAATCGTTGCGACACGGTTCGGCCGATGCGCGACGGTCAGTTTGTCAGCTAGAATGGTGCTCGGCGAGGCTGGCGTTGCACATCTTCCGTGAGCAGTCCTTCCGTCCAGCTCGATCCCGGACGAAGGCGGCTCCGCCTCTGGATTGGCGTGTGCGGGACCGTGGCGGTTTTGTTGTTTCTTTCCCAGCTGTTGGAAATACCGGCGCGTAGTGCTCTTCGCGGATACGACAACACCTTCAATTACTTGTGGCTTCGCTCGGCCTGGGTCGATGGAGACTGGGATTTCCGGAATGATTTGGAGCAGTGCAACACGCTCGTCGCCGAGCAAAGAGCCTCGGCGCTTGCGCTACCGCAGACCAAAGCCGGGCGAATCCCGAACAAATACGGCATTGGCTGGGCCTTGCTCTCGGTGCCGTTCTATGGGGTGGCCGACGCCGTTGTCGCAATCGGACGCGCCGCCGGCGTGTGGTCGTTCCCACGAGACGGATACAATCCCATCTATCAGCTTTGTCTCCAGGTGGGGCACGCAGGATTGGCGCTGCTGAGTCTGTTGCTCGCGAGCCGTGCAGTTTCGACGTGGATCGGTGATCGCAAGGCTGCCGCCGCGGGTGTCGCACTGGTTTGGGCGGCCAGTCCGTTGCTCTATTATCAAACGGTGAACCTGAGCATGAGTCACGGTGCCGCGTTTTTTTGCATCGCGCTTTATGCCTGGTCGCTCGAGCGCGCACGGCAGGCGCCCGCGCGTGTCGCTCCGTGGATAATCGCGGGCGCTGCGTTCGGGCTGGCTGTGATCACGCGCTTTCAGCTGGCGATCTTTGGCGGGGCGGCGGTTTGGGTTCTTTTCTCATGTGCACGACCGACGCGTCGCGCGGCGAAATCGGCCCTGTTGCTCGTGCTGGGAGCAGTGCCGTTTGTTGTTTTACAGCTCTACGCCTGGCGACGCGTCTATGGGGAATGGCTGGTATTCAGCTATGGGGCCGAGGGTGAAACATTTCACTGGGCCAAGCCCGAGGTGTTGAAAACGCTGTTCTCTTCATGGCATGGACTGTTTTATTGGCACCCGTTTCTACTGATCGCCACAGTGGCCATGTTCGGGTGGGCGTGGGAGCGGCGGAGCGTGGCTGGTCCGTGGTCTCTCTCTCTCATTCTCACGATGTACGTGAGCGGTGCCTGGTGGTGTTGGTGGTTCGCTGCGGCTTTCGGCAATCGATCGTTTGATGCGGCGTTGTTGCCGTTGATGGGTGGCGTGGCGTGGGCGATCGCGCGCGGTACGCCTCGCATTCGAA
>DAITQE010000615.1:0-3008 GCA_036833235.1 Opitutus sp. | reverse complement strand
GCGTAGGCGCGCTTGCGAATGACGTAGAGCTTTCGCTCAAAAGCCAT
Organism: Opitutus sp.; assembly: GCA_036833235.1. Lineage (GTDB taxonomy): Bacteria > Verrucomicrobiota > Verrucomicrobiia > Opitutales > Opitutaceae > Opitutus. The sequence continues at coordinate 2,961 of DAITQE010000615.1, read as the reverse complement.
GTCGTCCGATAGCGACGGATTTCGCCCGATGAAGACCTGACGGACGGACGGCTCGGCGGATTTCGCCGTTTCGCCGAGGGCGCTGTTGTTCGTCGGAACGGTCCGCCAGCCGAGGAGCGTTTGGCCCTCGGACTGGACGATCTGGCCGAAAACTTCCTCCAACTTGCGACGCGAGGTGGGATTGCGCGGCAGGAATACCATGCCGCAGGCATATTGGCCGGGCACCGGCAGGGTGATGCGAGCCTTCTTCGCGGCCTCGGCTAGAAATTTGTGCGGCAGTTGAAGGAGAATGCCGGCGCCGTCTCCGGTGTTCACTTCGGCGCCACTGGCTCCGCGATGATCCAAATTGGTGAGAACTTGAAGACCCTGCCGGATGATCTGGTTCGATTTCCGACCTTTGATGTCGACGACGAAGCCGACGCCACAGGCGTCGTGTTCAAACCACGGGTCATAAAGACCCTGTTTGCCGGGACGACCGGTTGCCGGCCGATGGGCGGCGCTGCCAGAAGAGTTGCCTGTACCTGGTTCCGTGTGCGGCGTGGTGTTCACAAGATAATCAATTGGAGGTCGGCGGGCGAAAAGAGTGTAGGCGCGTGAGAGTTGGAGTCAGTTCAGGGGTCGGGCGGAGTCAGGGCGCAGGAGCATAAAAAAGGCCGGTCTCGTTTTTGCGAGAGCGGCCCGTGGTGAGTTTAGTGGCGGCGAGCTCTCAGCGGCATTAGAAGAAACGGACCGTTTTCGTCGCCATTTTAGCGTGCTCCTCATCAGAGCAGCCGGCGTTGGTCGGCACGTTCACGGCGGCGTCCACCGGTTTGATCAGATCGTTACTGAGAAGATAACTTTCAACCTCTTCGCCGGAAATGTCGGCCAGCATGACGCCGTCGATCTCGACGCAAGGTGACAGCGGTTGGCCGGACTTGCTCACCATCTCCGCGTAGTTGGCGCGGTCGTTGATGACATCGATGTCCTCATACGCCAGATTGTATTTGCGCATGATGGCACGGACGCCATTGGACCAACCGCAAGACGGTTTGAGATAAGCTTTGATCTTCATGCGGTGAACGTGTGCGAGTGCAAAAGCGCCGCAAGGTATAGGAGGCATTTTTTCGCAATCAAGCACCGTCTTTGACGATTTTTAGCGAATTATTGTCATAGGTCCCGCGGTTTTCGCTCCGCGAAAAACCAATTAGCTTTTTGCCGACGCAAAAAGCGCGGTGATTGGCGTAGGTTGCGCGTGCGGGACCAGAATGGCGCATCTTCGGGTTATCGGTTCGAATGTAGGGGCGTCGCAAGCGACGACCCTACAGGTCCACCGCCAACCGGCAGATGCGCCCGCCCAGAATGCGCTCGCGAGTTTCCGCTAGCGCCGGGCTTCGCGTTGCTCTATCACGCGCCAGATGAAAGTTCTCGTGACCGGCGCGGCCGGTTTTATCGGTTATCACGTCGCGCGCCGCCTTGCGGAAACCAAACGCTGCGACGTGCTCGGCATCGATAATCTGAACGACTATTATTCGGTGGAGCTGAAGCGCGCGCGACTCGCGGAGCTCGAGAAGCTGGACGACTTTCGGTTTGTGAAGACGGATCTCGCTGACGGGACGGCGTTCAGTGGGATCTACGCGCATTTTAAACCCAACTACGTCGTCCATCTCGGAGCACAAGCCGGCGTGCGGTACAGTGCGGAGAATCCGGCGACTTACGTGCAGAGCAACATCACAGGTTTTCTAAATGTTCTGGAAGCCTGCCGCCGAGCGCCCCCGAAGCATCTGGTCTTTGCCTCGTCGAGCAGCGTTTATGGTGCGGGGGCCACGGTGCCTTTCCACGAAGGTTCGAACACGGATCATCCCATTTCATTCTATGGTGCGACGAAGAAGAGCAATGAGCTGATGGCTCACAGTTACGCGCATTTGTATGGGCTGACGATCACGGGATTGCGGTTTTTCACGGTTTATGGGCCATGGGGACGTCCGGAAATGGCTCCGACCATTTTCGCGAAGGCGATTACCAAAGGAACGCCGATCAAGTTGTTCAACGAAGGACACAACCGTCGCGATTTTACGTATGTGGACGACATCGTGGACGGCGTGGTAAAGGTTCTCCTCTACCCGCCTCCTGCAGTGAGCTTGTCAAATCCGCCGCAACTGTCCGCACCGCCCGCCGTGAGTCGGTCAACTCCGCCGTTTCGAATTTTCAATATTGGTCACAACCGTCCGGTCGAAGTCGTACTGTTCGTTCAGATGATGGAGAAACTGCTTGGCAAAAAGGCCGTGGTTGAACTCGCACCTCCGCAGCCCGGCGATATGATCGAGACGTGCGCGAACATTGACCTGCTCCGAGATGCAATCGGCTTCGCACCGAAGGTTAGCTTGGAGGAAGGGCTTCGCCGGTTTGTCGACTGGTACCGGGTTTACTACGCGAGTTGATTGTATATGCAGACGTACGCGGATGTGAAATGGAGCAAACTGGGGCGAGTCTTTGCCCCGCGTGCACCCAAATACGGGCTGGGCGAAACAGAGTGGCTCGAAGAACGGGGCGAAGACGCGCTTTATTTCGGAGCGCGCGGGCGATGAGCTCGCTGCAGATTGTCACCGCGATCGTTGTCACCGCGACCCTTGTTGGTGTGGCGATCGGGCGCTGGCCATGGCTGAAGATGAATCGCGCGACGATCGCGCTGGTGGGCGCGACGGCGTTGATTGCGATTGGGGTTATTCCGCTCGAACGAGCGTTTCGCGCGGTGGATGGGAACACCATCGTGCTGCTCTTCGCGATGATGGTCCTCAATGTGAACCTGCGGATTGCCGGATTTTTCCATTTGGTCACTTCGCGTGTCGTCCGGTTCGCGCGCACGCCACGCCGGCTCCTCGCGTTGGTCATCGGTGTATCCGGAATCCTATCGGCGATTTTCCTCAACGACACGATCGCGTTGATGATGACGCCCCTGGTCCTCGAACTCGCGCTTTCGTTACG
>DAITQE010000614.1:0-3015 GCA_036833235.1 Opitutus sp. | reverse complement strand
AGCCCATCTCTTGCTCGTCGGCGACACCGACCAGCTGCCAAGCGTCGGCGCAGGCAACGTATTGAAAGATCTGATCTCCGTCAGCTCGGCTCCCTCCGTTCCCGACTCTCAACTCTCAACTCTCAGCTCTCAACTTCGCACCACCCGTCTCTCTGTCATCTACCGGCAGATGGAACAGAGCGGGATCATCACGACCGCGCACGCGATCAACTCGGGGAACGCGTCACTGCCGCTCGCCGTGTCGGAGATTGCCGCCGTCCAGCCGGGCAACGATCTCACGTTCATCACCGCGATGGATGCCGAGGACTGTGTCCGAAAGGTCATTCAACTCTGCACCGAGTTCATTCCTCAACACCTCAAATGGCTGCACCCGATCAATGACGTGCAGGTGCTGGCGCCGATGCACAAAGGCATCGCCGGGGTCGGCAATCTCAACGCCCAACTTCAGGGCGCCTTGAACCCGCACGCGCGCGGACTGCGCGGGCTCACCGGCGAATATCGACCGGGTGACAAAATCATTCAGCTGCGCAACAACTACGACAAAAACCTGTTCAACGGCGACATCGGCGTCGTCGTGGCGATCGACACCGACAAAAGCACGCTGGACGCGACGTTCGACGGCGAGCGGCACACCTTCGAACGCGGCGAGTTCGCCGATCTCGCACTCGCGTACGCGATCAGCATTCACAAGTCACAGGGAAGTGAATACCCGGTGGTGATCATTCCGCTATTGAAAGGGCACTTCATGATGCTCCAGCGAAATCTGATCTACACCGCGATCACGCGTGGAAAGAAAAAAGTTTTCCTGGTCGGCGAGCCCGCCGCCTACGGCATGGCCGTGCGCAACAGCGAATCGAAACAGCGTCTCACGCATCTTCGCGAAAAGATTCTGTTTGGCCCGCTGTAGGGCCGTCGCTTGCGACGTCCAATCCCATGAACCCGCAGAGCAAGCCGGCGCAAGCACCGGCCCTACAAATTACCAGGCGGATCGACCTCTTCGATCCTCCGCCTCCCTGTAGGGCCGTCGCTTGCGACGTGCTTCCGCCAATGAACCTGTCCTCCAACAAAACCCGGCACACCGAAAATCTACGGCTTGGCCGCATCTCCGAGCCTGGTGCCAGATATTTTCTCACTTGGTGTACCGCCAGACGCGGAGCGTTGCTCGCGGTACCCGCCATCCAGGAAACAGCGATTCAGGCGATCGCTTCAATTGACTCATCAAACGACGGCTCGTTGTTGGCCGCATCGGTCATGCCGGACCACATTCATATTCTGCTCGAGTTGGGAGAACGACTCACCGTCAGCCAACTGGTCGGTAAAACCAAATCCGCCGTATCTCGCGGCAATCGCGAAATGAAATGGCAGGAGAATTTTTTCGAGCATCGTTTGCGACCGAATGATCTGTCGGAGCCTTTCGCTTTCTATATTTTCATGAATCCTTACTGCGCCCGCGTCTGCCAGCTGGAACGCCACTGGCCCGGTTGGGTTCCATCGCGCGCGACACGCTGGGAGTTTGAAGATAAACTGAGTGCGGATGGACTGCCGCAGCCAGAATGGATCGAGCAGGCCGAAAAATTTGGTGCAGCTCTGCCGAACGGCGCCGAGTAGGCCGGCGCAAGCACCGGCCCTACAAATTACCAGGCGGATCGACCTCTTCGATCCTCCGCCTCCCTGTAGGGCCGGTGCTTGCGCCGTCCGATCCCGAGCCTGGCGCCAGATATCTTCTGACGTGGTGCACGGTCCGGCGCGGAGCCTTGCTCGCACTACCCGCCATCCAGGAAACAGCGGTTCAGGCGATCGCTTCAATGGCCTGCCACTTTGACGGCGTCACTCGTGGCGGGCCACGCTCGTGGTGCCAGTGTCTGTTTTCCCACGAGCGAGATCCTTTCGCGCTTTCTCGGCGAGGTTGGCGTAGTCCTGGCGGATCGCGTCGAGTTCCTCGTCGGTTAAATCCTCGAGATTAAGCAACGCGTTGTGTGCGCCCTCCATTGCGCGGATCACTTCATCCAGCTTCACCTGAATTGCCTGCGTATCTCGATTTTGAGTATTCTGGATCAGGAACACCATCAAGAACGTGACGATCGTGGTCCCCGTATTGATGACGAGCTGCCAGGTGTCGCTGTAATGGAAAAGCGGACCCGTCACGATCCACACGACAATGATAGCAGCAGCGATCATGAACGCTGCGGGGCGTCCGGTGGCGTGGGCCGTGAGTTTGGCGAAATTCGTGAATCGCGATGAGGAACGATTCGATTTCAACGTTTTGGGGGAAGGCATGCTCCCATTGACCAGCTTCCGCGCAAGACGTGCCGAACTCGTGCACGCTCCCGACCCTGATGGAAAACACGGGGCCGGAGACCCGTGCCACTCCAGAACGTCACAGGCCGCGACTCCGCGGCAAAATAGTTTCACGGCCTTTCCGAGACTGTGCCCGGAAAAAAAGCTACGTCGCCGCCCCGTTCGTAGTCCCATCTTCAGGCGGAATTCGATCCGCGGACTGCCTAAAGACGGAACTACAAACCCAAACTCATTTCGCGAACGAGAAACAGATTGGTTTTAGGCCATATCAATTCAGCCGCTGCCGCGCATACCGCCCTTCGATGGAGGGACTATCTCTGTATCGTCCGGACGGACGCCAGCGGACTCAGGAGCAGTGCACGGAAAAAGCCGCCACAAATCGCCGGTGATGGCGGCAGACGATACGTCACCACTTTGGATAAAAGAATCCGACTGCGCCTTTGCATTCGCGGAAGCGAACCGATCTCGCGTTGGCAACGACCCAGCCCCAGGAATCGCGATGCTTCCAGACGGAGTCGTGCTGCCGAACGCAATCTACGATGTCGACGACGCCAACGATCCCGCCAGCCTCGTATTCTTCAGGCATTCGAACGCGCCCTTGGGTTTCGCAGAGTTCAATGACGTCAAATGTCAGATCTGTTTCGCTAGATGATGCATGAATCAGAATTCGGCCGCGATGATGCGTGCGCCTCGATCGATTCTCGATGTCCTTTATGC
>DAITQE010000613.1:0-3022 GCA_036833235.1 Opitutus sp. | reverse complement strand
CGTGCATCCTCGCGGAACTGATCGCACCATTGCTCGCCGAAAAATTGCGTGGAGAAGTTCCTGTCCGGGTGGCTTTGGACGTGCCAGCGCCTCATGCAGCCCAGCCTTCGTTCGCCAGTCCCCTGTCCTCACGCGAACCGGCAAGTGTGCCGGGAATCGCTGACCTCATCGACGGCATGCTCTCGCAAGAAAACTCTTTCTCCGGCGGACGAGCCCGCTAATTTCATCTCCTGCTTGAACCTTACCCCCAGCGATACAACCCAACCCTAGTCCTCCACTGCCATGATTCCTGCCACTGCCGACAAACCCGTCCCTTCCGCCGCCATTCCCGCCAATGCCCCCAACGTAGCGGTCACGCGGCCAAATCCAGCCGGCTCAAAAACAAAAACCGTCTTGGTCGGCTTCGATTTCGGGACCAATAAATCGTGCATCCTTGCAGGCTCGGCCGGCAACACGGATATCGCCGTCAGCAAAGTCGTTCCGACCGTCGTCGGTTACGTGAAGGACGGCATCGTCGACGGAATCGTCGCTGGCAACCGCTCTGTTCTCTTTGGCGAAGACGCGTTGCAAAACATGCTGCACGTACGGCTCGTCGCTCCGATGGCCAGCGGTGTGATCGTGCATCCGGACGCCGCGCGCGATTTCCTCACGCACCTGCGCACGCTCGCTGACCCATCCGGATCGGCCGACATCCGCGCGGTCGTCGGCGTGCCAGCCAATGCCAACGAACAGGCTCGTGAAGATGTTCGTCGCTGCGCCTACGGCATTTTCGATCGTATTCTCCTTATCCCGGAGCCCTTCCTCGCCGCCCTCGGTTATCGGGATGACTCACGGCTGGGCCAGCCGCATTACATTGATCCGGTCGTCAATTCGCTGTTCGTCGATATCGGCGGCGGCACCAGCGATCTCTGTCTTGTTCAAGGTTATTTCCCCGGCCCGGACGATCAGATCAGCATCCCGTTTGCCGGCGATGCGATTGACCAGATTCTTCAGGACGAACTCAATCGGATCTATCCGAATAACGGACTCTCGCGCATCAAGGTTCGCGAAATCAAGGAGGCCCACGGCTATGTTGGACCCAGCCGCAAGCCGCTCGATGTGAAGGTCGTGATCGGCGGAAAATCCCACACCCTTGAGCTCGGCGATACGCTCGCTCGCTCGGGCAACGCGCTCATCGACAAAATCTATCCTGCACTCACCACCTTGATCCAACGCGCGTCGTCCGATTCGGTGGTCACGCTGTTGCAAAATATCATCATCACGGGCGGCGGTTCACAGATCAAAGGAATCGATACGTTGCTGCAGAGGAAACTCACCGACGACGGCTTCGAATCGCCGAAAGTCCGACTGGCCGGCCAGGACTACAAGCGTTACGTCGCGCTCGGCGCTCTCAAGGCGGCTCGCGCCGCCCGCGAGAACCAGTGGCAGGTGCTGCTCGGCTGACGCCGAGCCGGAGATCGCTTCTCGGAGATCGGAGTTCCGGCCTGAAATTCCCGATATCCGAACTTCGAACTCCGATTTCCGCGCGGCTCCGCCGCGCTATCCCACCGCGGGATAGCTCCCGAGCCATTTCACCATCGGACAGAAACTCTTCAGTTCCGACAGTGCTGCTTTCATGTTCGAGTCCTCGTAATGGCCCGTCACATCGAGGAAGAAATAGTAGTCCCATGGACGTTTCTTGCTCGGGCGCGATTCAATCTTCGATAGATTAATCCCGCGCTCAGCCAATGGCATGAGCATTTTCAGCAGCGCACCGGAATGCGACGCAGCTTCGTCTCCGAGTGAAACGATCAAGCTTGTGAGATCCTTGCCGTTGCCCACCGATCCCGAGGCCTTTCGGCCGATAACAAAAAACCGCGTGGTGTTATCCGCTTTGTCCTGAATGTTACGTTCGACAATCGGCACACCATAGTGCTCCGCCGCCAATTCTCCCGCGATCGCCGCGGTGCCCGCCTCTTGCTTTGCGACCTGCACCGCGCGTGACGTGCTCGGCGCGTCCACGAGTTGTGCATGCGGCAGATGCCGTTGCAGCCAATGCCGACATTGCGCCAGCGCCTGGTCCTTCGAATAGACGCGCTCGATCTCCTCGAGCCGCGAGTTCGAAATCAGTGCGTGGCTGATCTCCATGTAAATCTGCGCAACAATCTTCAGATCGCTTTCGACGAAACTATCCAGGGCCTCACGCACCGAGCCTTCCGTTGAGTTCTCGATGGGAATCACAGCATAATCTGTTTCCCCTTTTTCGACCGCAGTGAAAATATCGCTGACGGTCGCCATCGCGTGGTAATCCACACTCGCGCCAAACTTCTTCAACGCCGCCGCATGCGTGTTGCTCGCCTCCGGTCCGAGATACGCGATGAGCAGCGGCTTCTCGAGCGCGATCGCCGCCGACATGATCTCGCGATAGATCGCCGTCAGCGCTTCGTTTTTGATCGGACCTTGGTTTTGCCCGGCGACTTTCCGCAACACCGCGTCTTCGCGCTCGGCCACATAAATTTGCCCGCCCTGGCTGCGCTTCAACTTTCCGATTTCAGCTGCGAGGCTTAAGCGCTCGTTCAAAACTTCAACTAGCCTGCGATCAAGATCGTCGATCTTCTGGCGAATGGACTCGAGGTTCATGGAGAAGCGGACGTTGTATTCCCATCAGCGTGCGCCGGTTCAACACTCGAAGACTCCGAGACGGCAGCGCTCTCAGTCGCAGGGGCAATATCGGATACGTCCGGTTCCAACGGCAACTGCTCGTTCGCCAGGCCCATGTCCGTGTCGCTGAGGGTCGTCGGATTCATCGCTGTTCTCAGCCATTCGTCGATTTGCCGCGACGACAACACGTCGGACGCCGGAAGTTCGTCGAGGGATTTGAGGCCGACAAATTCCAGAAACTTGTCGGTCGTGCCATATTGGATCGGCCTTCCGGGCAGGTCGGCGCGTCCGACAACGTAAACGAGTTCGCGCTCCAAAAGCTTGTTGATTCCCGCCTCGGCCGAAACGCCACGAATGGTTTCGATCTCGCCGCGCGTAACCG
>DAITQE010000612.1:0-3025 GCA_036833235.1 Opitutus sp. | reverse complement strand
GGTCTCACCTTCGCCGAACCTTCGGTGGCCGGTCCGGGGTCGCGACCCCAGCTACAACGAACCGGGTTTCTTCCCGCAGCAAAACGAGTTTGCGACTGGGGCTGAATCGTTACAGCGCGAGCGCGGACGTTACTTCTTCCTGCGGTGTTAAAATCGGACACGACGCTCCGCTAAACCACGTGCCTTCCACAAACGTGGTCGTCGCAATCGGCGGCACACCAAACTTGTTGTGCTGCAGCTGCCCCGCGAGAATCTCCACGGCGAGGCCGCCAACCGTCTCGTGATTCTGGCGAACACCCGCCATCGTTCCATCAGTGTCCTCGAGAAAGAGATTCACAAACGCGATGTCGCGCGGAAACTTGATACCTAATTGCTCGAACAGCGGTAGCACGTACGCGGCTTTACTGATCACTACCTCCGGCTTGTAGCGGTCGAGCCACTTTCTGAAGGGTTCCAAATCGGCCACGACTGAGGCGTTTGTCTCATTGAACCAACGTGCGACCGGATTCAGCTCGGGAAAAACATGCGCCGGCACCCGATCGGCTCGCGGCAGGTGTTGTTGTTCACCCAAAAATCCGGCGGTCCAGTTATTATCAACCGCGTGATCCCACCCGCGGTGGACGACGAATCCCATCCGGCGATAGCCTGCCTCCCGCACCTTGCGCATGGCCAGACGGATGATGCTCGACTGGCTGTTCGTCACGTTATGGAGCGGCGGCTGATGAGGAAAGTAGTCGATCTTGACGGCGCTGAAATGCTCCCAGTCGAACTGCAACTCGTCACCCATCTCCCGGCTGTGCGACGCGATGATCAAGCCATTGATCCCGCGAGCATACAGAATCCGGCCCATTCGCATCTGCGTAAACCCCGGCTCGTGCAGCCAGAAATGCTCCAGCTGATAACCGAGTTCATTGGCCTTCGCTTCTGCGCCGGCGAAAAATTTCAAGTGCGCCGGGACTTTCTTCCAGCCCCAACGCGTGTGCCAGTTGGTGACGTACGCGAGGGTCGGTTTGTTTCGACGCGGCATGATCCGACCGCGGTAGGCGACGAGCGCGCGTAAAAACGGATCGGGCGCATAACCCATTTCTCGCGCCAAAGTCTGAATCCGCTGGCGCGTCGCTTCGGGCAGCCGCGGATGGTTCCGCAAAGCCAGCGACACCGTGGTCATATGCACACCCGCTTTTTTTGCGATGTCGGCAAGCGTGACGCGGCGTTCGTTCATGGGGCACGATGAGTTCGCCCGATCCTGCTACGCGGCTCAAGTGCATAGACGATTAATCTGCTCGTGCGTCACGGTCTTTCGTTTTGATGGCGCAATCCGTTACATCGTAGGCCGCCGGCTTGCTGGCGCGATTGGAGCGCGAGCAAGCTCGCAGCGCTGCCAGCCTACGAAATACCTTTCCAAAACAAAAGACCCTGGCTCGTTCGTATCCCGTTTTCGCCTCTTGGCGCGGTGGCTCGAAGGTCACAGAAGTGAAAGTGAACCTGCAGGGAAGCAGCCGCTGCGAAGTCAGTGGCCACTCGTCTTTCGCCCGTGGCAATTTCGCCGGTACAACTGGAGCCGGTTTGCGAGAATTAGGCCGGGCCACCGGTTTTAACGACGAGCACGCCGAGCCCTTCGCCCGAATTCCGCGGGCTCGAGCGCGGCTGCAGTCGGTCACGCAACAATAAGAATGGCCGCTCGACCACGAGAAACAGGAGACTTCCCACCAACAGCGCTGCACCCGCGTAAATGAAAAATGCCTGGACCCCACCCGCGCGCACCAAGGTTGACTCATAAATCCTGATCACGTGCCACGTCATCTTGTGACTCAGATAGAGACTGAAGCTCACCGTCGCGATCAGTTTTGCCCCCGGCACTCGTCTCTTTCCGAGCAGGCACTTGTCGCTTATGCAGGCCACGACAATCAGCGCGAGACTCACTGAGATGAGCGGAAAACCGAAGACACTGGCACTGAAATTGGTTCGCCCTTGGCTAAGCCAGATCGAAAAAGCCAAAGTAGTGACACCGGCAGCAAGCACCTTGTAAGGATTGCCCATGATCTTTTGCCAGAGCCCCGGCGTAAACCACCGAAGGTAGGCAAGTATCACGCCCGCCAGCAACCCATCGAGCCGCATGTAAGTGGGGTAATAAATCAGTTCAACGAATTGTCCCGGGCGCCAGCCCGAGACGGGATTGAAATAATGCATCCATACATAGCCCCGAACAATCATGCCGCCGCCAAAAATCACCGCACCGATCGCCGCCATTATTTTCCAGGACGGACGGCGCAAAACCGCCCAAGCCAGCAGTGGGAAGAAAAAATAGAAGTGCTCCTCGACGCAAAGCGACCACGCATGGGAGAAGGCCTGATGATGCTGATAATCGATCAGCAGGTTTTCCGTGAAGGTCAGAAATTGCCAGCCCGGCCCGATTCCCGGCGATTCACGAAAAGTAGGAACGCAAAAATAGAACGCCAATGTCACCCAGTACGCTGGCAGAATGCGAAGTGCGCGTCGCAGGTAGAATGATCCCACTGCAGGCACCTGGCCACGCGCGTAATCCTTGAGCAGCTGCGAACCGATCAGATATCCGCTCAGGACAAAAAAAAGATCGACCCCCATCCAACCCAGCCGGGCGACGGCGAAGCATGGCGTACCAAGCCCCTCCGTAATCCCGTGGAAAAGCATTACCCAAAGAATCGCGACGGCACGCAAAAGATCGAGTCCGGGGTAACGCTTCATAAAGCTGGCAAAGCGATAGAATGCCCGGCCCGCACGTCCAGAAGAATGCCCAACAATTACGATTTGTCTTTCTTTCGCGTGGGGTCCGATACGCCGAGGCTTGCCCGCCAGAAGCGGATAAACTTCGGCTTGAAAAAGCGGCGACGAGGACGTCGCCCTCCAACGCAACGTCAGGCAGCCGCCTGCCCCACGGTCTTTTGGTTTGGAATGGTAACTTGTAGGCCGCCGGCTTGCTGGCGCGATTGGAGCGCGAGCAAGCTCGCAGCCTACGATGCAACGGATTGCACGATCAAAACGAAAG
>DAITQE010000611.1:1817-3027 GCA_036833235.1 Opitutus sp. | reverse complement strand
CAAGATGCCCGCGCTACGATGGCCGACCGCCACCGACAACTCACAGATGCGCCCCAGTGACCGCTGTGCCCGTTTAACCACTTGCTTCGCACCCTACCGGAAGGTTTTCTCCCGTTTCCGCAACTGAACCGACCATGGCCGAGATCACCAAGAGCTACGAAGCACGCGACGTTGAACAAAAATGGTATGCCGCCTGGCTGCAGGCGAAGTGCTTCCGCGGCATCGTCGATCCTGCGCGCGAACCGTACAGCATCGTCATCCCGCCGCCCAATGTGACCGGCGTCCTGACGATGGGCCATGTGCTCAACAACACGATTCAGGACATCCTGATTCGTCGCGCGCGCCTGGAAGGACGCTCGGCCATGTGGCTCCCTGGCACTGACCACGCGGGCATCGCCACGCAAACCGTCGTCGAACGCGAACTCCGCAAGCAGAAGAAAACGCGGCACGATTTCGGACGGGAAAAGTTTGTCGAGAAGGTCTGGGAGTGGCGCCACGAAAAAGGCGGTATCATCCTCGAACAGCTTCGACGGCTGGGCGCTTCCTGCGATTGGGACCGCACCGCGTTCACGATGGACCCGGCGTACTCGAAACGCGTGCTGCACGTGTTCGTCGAGCTCTTCAAGCGCGGTTACATTTATCGCGGCAAGCGGATGGTGAACTGGTGCCCCGTTTCGCTGACGGCGCTGTCCGACGAAGAAGTGATCATGAAGCCGGTCAACAGCACGCTTTACCGCGTGCGTTATGAGTTGGTGAGCCAGCCCGGCCGTTTCATCGAGGTGAAGACCACGCGGCCGGAAACGATTCCTGGCGACGTCGCAATTGCGGTTCACCCGGACGATCCGCGTTACGCTGATATTATCGGCCAGAAAGTGCGACGCCCGCTCGGACCTGACGCCGAGATTCCGATAATCGCCGACAGCGCAGTCGATAAAGAATTCGGTTCTGGCGCGCTTAAAATCACGCCGGCGCACGACAAGGTGGATTACGAAATTGGACTCCGTCACAAGCTGCCGGTTGTCGATGTGCTCAACCCCAACGGTGTGCTCAGCGATCTCGCCGGCGCTGATCTCGCCGGGATGGATCGTTTCGCCGGCCGGAAAAAGGCCGCGGAGTTGTTGAAAGCCTCAGGTGCGCTCCTCGCTGAGGAAGCGTACTCGAACAACGTCGGTTATTCAGAACGCGCCGATGTGCCGATCGAGCCGCGGCT
>DAITQE010000611.1:0-1807 GCA_036833235.1 Opitutus sp. | reverse complement strand
ATCCGAAAATCGAAGAAGCCAAGGCTGCGGTTCGCGATGGTCACGTCAAGTTTCACCCGGAGCGTTGGTCAAAGGTCTATCTGCACTGGCTGGAAAACATTCAGGATTGGTGCATCAGCCGCCAGCTCTGGTGGGGCCATCGGATTCCCGTGTGGTATCGAAAAGGTGGCGACCGCGCCGATCCGAAGAACTGGCACGTTTCGGTCGACGGACCGGCGGTGGCGGATGCACAGAATTGGGAACAGGAAAACGATGTGCTCGATACGTGGGCGTCGTCTTGGTTATGGCCGTTCGCGACGCTTGGCTGGCCCGATGAAGCCGAGATGAAAGGGACCGGTTTCGACTATTTCTATCCGACATCGACGCTCGTGACGGGCCCGGACATTATCTTTTTCTGGGTCGCACGCATGATCATGGCAGGATTGGAATTCGTCGACCAGACGACGACCTCCAATCCTAAATTTAAGGAGTTCGCGCAGCGAATTCCTTTCAAGGATGTTTATTTTACTGGCATCATTCGCGACCAGCAGGGCCGCAAGATGTCCAAATCACTTGGCAACTCGCCGGACCCGCTGGATTTGATCGCGACGTATGGCGCGGATGGATTGCGTTTCGGCATAATCTCGATCGCGCCGCAAGGGCAGGACATTCGCTTCCAGGAAGATCGCATCGAGGGTGGAAAAAATTTCTGTAACAAGCTCTGGAACGCCTCGCGTTTCCGCCAGATGAGCGGTGAGGCGGGAGACAATTCTTCGCTCGCCGCGATTATCGCGCGGCTGGAGCCGGCGAAGTTCGATGGCGATGATCACGCGATCCTTGATCGATTGTTCGCCACGACGGCTGAGGTCGAACGTTGCTTCCGCGAGTTCGAGTTCAGCGCGGCGGTGCAGGCGATGTACGGCTTTTTCTGGAACGATTTTTGCGATTGGTACGTGGAAGTTTCCAAGTCCAAGCTCCAAACGGCGGATACGAAAACGAACTGCCTCGCGATTCAGGATTTCGTGCTTCGGCAAGTGCTGCTGCTGTTGAACCCAGTGATTCCGTTTATCACGGAGGAACTGTGGACTCTACTCGGTTACACTGCGGAGGGTGGGTTCATCCAGGAAACGCGTTTGCCGGCCTCGGACGAGTTGGCTTCGGCCGTGAAAGCGCGTGGGCTGCTGCTCGATCGCTCACAAATTGGCGCCATCGAGAATCTCAAAACATTTGTTTCGCAAGCGCGCGCGCTCAAGGCGGAGCACAATCTGGCCAGCCGACGCGACGTGAAATTGTTCGTGATCGCGAGCGATGCGGCCTGGATGACGCTTGAGGGGAGTCTGGCCAAAATCAGCCGCATGGTGGGAGCGGCGGAAATCGCGCGTCGCGAATCGGTGGAGGGTGCGCCTGCGGTGGTGACGCCGTTGGGAACGCTCTATCTCGATTTGGCGAGCGCGGTCGATGTTGGTGCGGAGAAGGTTCGCCTGACGAAAGAACTCGATGCGATCACCAAGCATATTGCCGCGACCGAAGCGCGCCTGGCGAACAAGGCGTTTGTGAGCAAAGCTCCGCCGGCGGTGCTCGAAGGGGCGCGCAAGCAGCTCGCCGACCAGCAGGCGAAGCGCGCCGAGCTCGAGCGTTTGCTGAAGGCGCTCTGATTCGACTGAGATTTTCGTGGGGGATTCATTCGCGGTGGGTCGATACCCGGAAGCTTGCTTCGGCTTGGTTGCGTTGGTCCGGGGAGCGCGCGCGCCCCGCGTGCTGCTCTCGGCATCTCGCCGAGAGCGGTTCGGATGGCTTGGGCGGGACGCCCAAGCCGGCACGCGAGACG
>DAITQE010000610.1:0-3028 GCA_036833235.1 Opitutus sp. | reverse complement strand
GGCCTGGCGGCACAGCTAGCGGGAGTACTTCGTGCGCGCTGGGTTCGTCATCGAACGTCGATGCCCAGCGAAAATTCGCGGCGGCCCATTCGACGCCATGTTGTTCCCATCCGGCGGGCGCCGTCACGAGCGCTCGCATCACAATAACGCGGGCGTGCTGTAGTACTTTTTTAAATGCCTCCTCGACGCGGCGCCGCTCCGCGACATCGCGGGCGACGGCGGGCGAATTTTCGACGAACGCCCGGAACTCCCGCTCGTGTTGGTTCAGGCGTTCGTCCGCCTGCCCGAGCGCGGCGCGCGTACGCAGCGCCTCGAGTCTGAACGCGAAATCGCCGGCTAGGTCGGACAGAATCCTGATTTCCTCGGGCTCGAATGTCTCCACGGAATGGATCGTGAAAGCGCCGAAGGCCTGGCCGCAGTGAAGGAGCGGCAGAGCGATGACAGATTGATCGCCGTGTTCGTGAGCCGTTCTCCGCCACGATCCATCTTCCGCATCGATGCCGATGTTTTGAACGACGCACATCTCCGCGGTTCGAATAACCGTGCTGGCGGGGCTGCATTCCATCGACTCGTCCGACCAGATATCGTCCGGTGTTCGGACGCCTGCGTCCGCGAAACGCGCCACGGATTCGATCCGTGTCGTCTGCGGTGAAGCGGATTTTGCCAAGCCGACCCACGCCATTCGGTAGCCGCCGACGTCCACGGCGATCTGGCACAGCTGGCGAAGCAGCGCCGTTTCGTCAGTCGCATGGATCAGCGCGCGGCTCGCGTCGCACTGCATCCGCAGCGCTCGATTCAAACGACGCAATTTGACTTCGGCGGATTGGGGCGCTGCGGAATCGTTCATTGGGGGCGGGAAAGTGGATTGGGCTACTTTCGTTCGCGGAAAGCTTGGCGGGTAATCGACAGCGTGAGCGGCTCCAAGGGCAATTCGAATCCATGATCGACGATGGGCGCATCTGCCGGTTGGCGGTAGGGTCGTCGCTTGCGACGACCGCGGGCCTTCGCAAGCGAAGGCCCTACATTCGAACCGACAACCCGGAGAGTGCCACCGTGGAGTGACGAAGTGGAGCACCAGTTTTTCCCCGGCCAACCGTTCCTTATCTTGGTTAGGAAAACAGGCTCCGCAAAAAACCATTTGGCTCGCGCCGCGCGGTCAGGCCATGATGGCACGGCATGAATCGAACTGATCGGCTGGTCGCAATGGTGATGTTTCTCCAAGGAAGACGCGTCGTCAAAGCCGAGGACTTGGCCAATCATTTTGAAGTCAACATCCGCACGGTTTACCGGGACGTGTCGGCGTTGAGCGAAGCGGGCGTGCCGGTCGTCGGCGAGGCGGGCGTGGGTTATAGTCTCGTCAAAGGCTATCACCTGCCGCCGGTCATGTTTACGGCGGAGGAAGCGATGGCGCTCTTCATTGGCGGCGAAATGGTGAAACAGTTTGCCGACGCCTCGATGACGGGGCCCATGGATTCGGCGCTGCTGAAAATTCGGTCCGTCCTCCCGCGCGAGCGACAAGACGACCTCGACCGGCTCACGCACGCGACCGCCATTTACGGATCGCCGCGACTGCCATCCGGGCTGGACCAACGCACGCTGCTGCCGATCCAGCAGGCGATCGTGTCACGGCGGGTGTTGCGGATGACTTATCGAGCGCGAGCGAGTGCGGCGGACACGGTGCGTGAGGTTGAGCCGCTGGGCGTGACGTTCCACGGGGGCGCCTGGTACCTCGTGGCGTGGTGCCGGCTGCGGCTGGATTTTCGCTCGTTCAAACTGGAACGACTGCAGGCGCTCGAAGTGCTGGCGGAACGCTTTGCGGCCCGTCCGGATTTCTCGCTGCGGGAGCATCTCGAACAAAGTAGTATGTCTGCGGAAGACAGCGTTATCGCGCGCGTGTGGTTTTCCAACGATGCAATGGAGCGGGTGCGGCGGGAGAGTTTTACCGGGATTATAAAAGAAGAACCGGCGCGCGGTGGCTTCGAGGTGCAATTGAGGACGTTTTCGTTCGATTGGTTTGCGCGCTGGGTGCTCTCGTTTGGCGTCGATGCGGAAGCGTTGGCGCCGGTGAAACTGCGGACGCTTGTTCGTGCTGAAGCGAGGGCGGTGGCGGAGCGATACGGCTAATCCACGGGAACGCAGCCGTAACGATGCAGTTGAACCACGAATGGACACGGATGAACACGAATGGAAACATCATCCAATCGAGCAGTAGGAACAAGCTACTGAATAGAGACGGATCAGTGATAATCAGTGTTCATCAGCGGTTAGATCTTCTCTTCCACGAGAAGATATGCCGCGGATGTGAGGGAAAGGTGGTCGAAGCCATCCGGGATTCTCTGCTGACACACTGCTGTCAGGAGAACCTGTTAAGATTTGGGCATTATCACACCTGACGGCCGGCTAGGCACCGGGTGACCCACGAGCGGACGTCCCGCAAAACCCACGAGAATTCCCCCTCCATGAAAAATCGCACGATTACCGTCACTCTTCCAGCGGACCGCGACTCCGTTTTCGCTTATCTCGCCGATCTGAAGAACCTCCCCCGCTGGGCTCCGACACTTTGTTGCGGGCTTCGGGCCGATGGCGCCTACTGGCGCGCTGCCTCGCCGGCGGGCGACGATTATTTCGCAGTCGTTGCGGACAAGCGGACGGGCGTAATCGATCTGTTGATTGGCGCACAACCCGACGAGATGACCCTGCTGCCGATTCGCGTGGTCGGCCAGCCGCACGGCGCCGTGGTGATTTGCACGGTGTTCCAATCCGCGGACTGTGCGGATGAAATCTATGAGCGCTGCTACGGTGCGTTGCTGGCTGGATTGCGCGGTCTGATTGATCGATTCGACGGAGGCGAAGTCGTGGCGCCGACGGCGGTTGGCGAACCGTTTTATCCCAGCGTGGTGACTGGAAAATTCTACGAGACGTGGGATTTCTATACGGAGCGGCTTGGCTTTCGCACGGTATGCGAGACCAACGTGTACGTGCATCTGGTCCATCCAACTGGCGCGCAGCTCGGAATTTTGCGGCAAGA
>DAITQE010000609.1:0-3040 GCA_036833235.1 Opitutus sp. | reverse complement strand
AGCCTGGACTCCCCAATGGGCAGCCCGATTCTACTTCGCGGATGGCTGCTCCATGCGCTTCGCTTCGCTTTCGAGTTGCCGTGCAGCGGCGACTCGACCGCTCTTCGGGAAGGTATCCACGAATGCGTGCGCTGCTTTGCGGAGGTCTGGCCAACGGGCGGATTCTCCGAGCTTAACCAAATTGGTCCACGCGGCATCTTCTTCGAGCCATGAGCGCAGCACACTGTAGCGCTCGGTTGAATCGGCATCCAATCCGCGGCTGATGGCCAGTTCAATAATCCGGCGAGCTTCATCGTGGCGCTTTTCGAGAACGAGTTGATTAACCTTTTTGCGATCGATCGCGTAGTGCTCAAACGCGAGTCGCTCCTTGGCACGATTGCGATCAGTCACGCTGACCTCGGCATTGTCGATGATCTGTTGAAGATCGGCGAAACTCTCGTCAGTTTTGCCGAGCCGGAAATAAAGCAGAGCACGATAGTAGCGCACGCGGCTGCCCGCTTCTCCAGCCGTGATACCGGCGCTGAGTTCGTCGACATAGCTTCCGGCAAGCTCCGGCAGCAGCCAAAACGTGCGTCCAAGCAAGCGATACGCTTCGGAGCTGCCCGGGTTCAATTCAAGGGCGTGACGAATTTCGCGAAGTGCGATTAGCGTTTCAGGGCCGCCGCCGCCCTCGCGGTCGCTGTTCCCGATCGCGCTCGCGTCGAGTCGGGCCGTGGCGGAGTTCAAGTACGCTGCGGAATTTTTCGATCCAGCGGTAATCGCTTCCCGGTAAAGGCGCGTCGCTTCGTCGGGCTGATTTTCGCGGATAGCGCGGCGCGCCCAGGCTTCCTTCACTTCGGGCCGGTCGGGCGCGAGTTTCCGGGCGCGTTCGAGTTGCGCATTGCACTCGTCGATTCGACCGGCAGCGGCTAATAAATTCGAAGTTTGAGCGAGGACTTCGGCCTCGGCTGCGGGGGTAATTTTCAGCGAGGCACGAACGGCTGCATCGTCAAACGCCAGCAGTCGCGGCGCGCGGAAGTGGCGGAGATGTCGCTCGATCGCTGTTCGAAAATGGTCCGACGGCTCACCCATGACTGCCTGCACGGCATCGATTGCGGCCATGTTTTTGAGGCTGGCCGCGAGTGCCTGAAAGCGCTCGCGGGTCTGGTCGTCTTTCAACAGCACCCAATGCATCAGAGCCCAGGCCTGAGAATGAAAGGTGCCGGTCGCCAGTTTGCCGGCATACTCCGGCGAACTCTCGCCGATCTCGAAAAATCGCGGCCACGGGATGGTGTCACGATTTGTGGCGAACTGCTCGGCGTAAGGACCGGACTCACGCCCGATGAGACATTTTCCTGCTGAAACCTCCACCGTCCCCAAGACCTCACCGGCGCCTTGCGCGAGCCAGACCGGCAGGTAATAGCCCATGCGCCGAAGCGCCCAGATCGTCTCAAATTCGAAGGTGCGCGAAATGGCTTCGTCCGGGTCCCTGGATACGGCGAGCGCCAGGAGCGCGGTGCCGTCAACATCGACGGAGTAATTCACCAAGGTTGTTTTTCGATTCTGAACCTTAGGCGTGTGCGCAGCGAACTCCTTGCTGCGTCGGAAGAGTAACACGGTCGTGGGAGGCAGCGCGTGTCCGGGTGCGGCGAACAACGTGCGGAAAGCATAATGGTAGGCGGAAAATTTTACCGCGAATTCGGTCACGTCGCTCGGCGCAGCATCGCTGTAGATGACGAAATCGGGGGTTTGAATGTGACGCCACAGGGGCGCAGCGGCATGAAGGGGAAGCCAGGTGGTGGCGAACAGGCTCGTTAAAACAACGAGCCGGCATTTCCACGCGCTCACGGATGAAGTTCTCGGCATGAGGATGCTGCAAAGCAAACGGAGCGAGTTTTCGCTGTCGATTCAAATGACCGCGCTGGCGGGTTTGCTGGCGCTGTCTTCCGGATACGATCTAGCGACGCAAAGCCTCAGACCAGTGGTCAGAAAAATTGAGGGCAGAAAAATGAAAACCGGTATCGAGTGCTTCCTCTACGCGTAGCCCGCTCAGCCGATTGATTTGCGAGATTGACACGCGCGCGGCGTCTGGCACTTCTGCGGCGTCTTCATGATCCTTCCCGGCAAACGTTCTAATCTGATTTCCTCCCTCGTCCTCGCGGTCGTCGTAGTAGTCGTCGCGCCATTCGGCACGCTGCGAGGGATCTGATCGTACCAACGACTTTTCGCCCCTCCGGTGCCGCACCGGAGGGGCTTTTTTTTGGCTCCACGGTAAGCGGCATGGGAGCGGGTACTCAACCGAACAACCCAAATGAATACGTCCTATACTGGAGCCCAGATCCTGCGAATCCTGCTTGAACGACAGGGAATCGAAATTGTCACAGGCATACCCGGCGGAGCGATCCTGCCGTTCTATGACGCACTGCACGACACCGCGATTCACCATGTCCTCGCCCGCCATGAACAGGGCGGGGGATTCATCGCGCAGGGCATGGCCCGCGTGACGGGTCGCGCCGCTGTTTGCCTGGCAACGTCAGGACCTGGTGCAACTAATCTGATCACCGCGTTGGCGGACGCCCGGCTCGATTCGATTCCGCTCGTGGCCATCACCGCGCAGGTGCCGCAATCATTGATCGGAACCGATGCGTTCCAGGAAGTGGATACGTACGGCCTCACGCTCCCGATCACGAAACACAACTTTCTGATTCGGTCAGTCGAGGAGCTTCTGGAGACAGTGCCGCTCGCGTTTACCTTGGCGGAGAGCGGTCGCCAAGGTCCTGTGGCCATCGATATTCCGAAGGATGTGCTCAACGCGAAAATGGATGTTTTAAACTGGCCCGAGCCCGGTGGCCGCGAAGCAATCAACGCATGCGCCAACGATCGAATCGAGGCGCTCGCGAGGCAGCTTGCGGGGGCAAAGCGGCCGGTGATTTACCTCGGTGGCGGAATCATTGCCTCAGGCGCATCTGACGCTGCTCTGGCATTGGCCCGGCGGATTTCAGCGCCGGTCGTGTCGACCCTGATGGCGCTCGGCGCCATCCCGAGCGATGACCCGCTTTTC
>DAITQE010000608.1:0-3053 GCA_036833235.1 Opitutus sp. | reverse complement strand
CTACCTCAAAGGGCAAGAGCCAATCAGCCGTTCCCCAAATACTCCTGATGCAGCGCGGCGGGAACGTAATTCTTGGCCTTGTTCAGCACGGCGCCGACGTGGGCATTCGATTGCGCTAACAGGGATGTGGCACGCTGGACGAGTTCGCGATCGGTTTTTTCGGATTCTATGACAAGAAGAACCATATCCATGAAACCGGCGAGACGTGGCGTGATACTGATCTGACTGACCGGCGGCATGTCGAAGATGATATAGTCGAAATTGCTGGCTTTAAGTTTCGGCACTAGCTTCGTGAACCGTTGCGGCAGGATTCGGGAGAGCTTTTCCCGACCGGGTTCTTCGGCCACCACGTAGAGCTTGTCCTGCACCTGCGCGTCGTCGCGCGTGGTAAGGACGTCTTCGAGACCGACGACGTTTTTACCGCGGTAGAATTGATGGGCTGAACCTTGGCCCGCAGTCATGTCGACGAGCAGCACATTGCCCTCGCCGGTTTCTGATAAGCTGCGGGCCAGACCGGCGGCGGTCGTCGTGACGCCAGAACTACGCCCGAGCCCGGTGACAGCAACGAGCTTCGGCTTGTGAGTGAGATTAACGCTTTCGAAATAGCTAATCAGTCGATCGCGTAGCGTCTCGTGAAACGTATTCAGAACGAGGCTGTTTTCTTCCGAGAAACCTGAGCCGGTCCCGTTGGCTTTATCCTGAACGGGCACTAGCGAGCCATCCGTTTTGCCTGCTTCCAGCTCGAGTTGCTTGCCGACAGTGGTTAGCTTCCGCAGCTTCCCGGCTTTGCCGATCGTGGGGATGGTGAGGAAGAGCGGAACGCCCAAGAGGCGCTCTACATCTACGGGACGACGCACCGAGCGGTCCAGGTACATTTCGATAAGGAACGACCAGGCAAGACCGAACACGACACCACCGACGGCAATGCCCGCCACCAATTTCATGGTCTTCTTGTTGTCCACGAACGGAGGTGACGGTGTTTGGATTTGCGTGATGTTCGACACCTTACCGGCACCCAAGGCCTCGTTGATGCGAGACTGCTCAAGGCTCGTGGCGTAGTTTTTATAATTCGCTTCTTCCAGTTCTTTTCTTCGCTGAAGCATCGTGATGGTGCCTTCCACTTGATTGATTGTGCCAGCTTGGGCGCGAAGCATTTCCATCTGCGCGTTGATCACTTTGATTTTGGCGCGGAGGGCATTGAGCCGGGCGGATTCGGCCGCCGGATCAAACGAAGATCCTCGAGTTGCCGAGCCGGACGGATTTGGGTTGGTCCGGGCCAACATCGGGAAATCGGCCTCCAATTTTTGCTTGGCGCGCTCGGTATCTGCGATCTGCGACCGAACACTCTGCACTCGTGAATTTTCCTCCGTAAACTGAACGAGCAGTGCCTGCTCCTGCCGGCGAAGTAGTTCCAGTTTGGATGCCGTGCTGCGGTATTCACTGATTTTCGCCGGAGGGATGGGGGCCTCGGGAGTGGCGGCGGCGGTGGTGGTCGGGGCTTGGTTGGTCATTTGGGCAAACATCGAGGTGCGTTCCGCCAATTCCGCCTCAGCGCCGAAGAGTTCGTCCTGCAGACGTGTCATTTGCCCGGTGAGCGCATTTTTCGTGTCGGTGAGCGAGATGACATTTGCTTTGTTACGCGCCTTGCGCAGTTCGTCCTCGGTCTGCGCGAGCTGATTCCCGAGCCGATCCGTTTCCTGGATTAAGAAATCGCCCGAGATTCCTGCCGCCTGGTGAATCTCCTTGTGCATTGTCAGGTAACGCGCAATCACCTCGGCCAGCACGGGTTGAACGATCGCACTGTCGGGATGATGGAAAACGATCCGAATAACGCTGCTCTTCGGCGGTGCTTCAACCAAAAGGCCACTGTTCACGACTCTCGTGGCGGCGTTTAAATCCCGGCCGCCGCCAAACTTCGCGAGAAGTTTCTCGGGACCAATAGTGGCGGCGACTTGTTTTGCCAGATCCAAGCTCGTCAAAATTTCCTCTTCCGCGTCCATGATGGTCTCGCCACGCACGTCCGGCGATTTCACCCGTTCCTCTTCGCCGCCAAGTGTCGGCGTTTTGCTTTCCGTCAGGACATAGCGGATAAAGAGTTTTGCTTCCGTTCCATACGGCGGAGGATTGAAGTGATAAACGCCTGCCGCGCCGGCGAGTCCGAGCAAGGCGCAGATCATGATCCGCCATTTGTGGCGGAATAATACGTAGTAAATGTCGCCGAGAGAGAGCGTCGGAGCGGCGGGAGCGGGTGCGGTCTTGGGCAGTGGTTGCATGTGCGTGGCGGTGGCGACCCGGGCGGTCAGCGATTAAGCGATATGTTTGTAGAGAGCTGTGCCGATCCATTGCGACACCGAACGAGGGAGAATTCGGAAAACGCGGTTGTGCCACCCGGACGCTTGGTCGTGCGAGGTGACAAAACTGTCGGAAGACAGGTCATATTTGAAATAGTGGATCGAGCGTTCGGTGGTTCCCCAACTCAGCTTAAAACGGCGCAATCCGTCGTTTCCCAAGGACGTTCGACCAAAATCCATGCCTTCGAAGCCATTGCGCGCGAACCACTCGATGGCGCGCCACATCACCAAGTTGTTGCCGCGCAAATGCTGGAACGCCTCATCGGAGGCTCCGAATTTGTAGATCACCGTCTTGCCCGAGTGGAGGTACACGGCACCGGCAACAGGGACAGAACCTTGGCGGGCCAGCACGAGGGTGCCCTTGCCGGCGGCGAGGACATGTCGTTGAATGTTCTCGAAGAAGCGGAACGGCTGCGGCGGCACGCCGTGACGTTGACGGGTTTTGCCCAACAGGTGGTAGAAGTCGCGCATCGTGGCCAAGCTGGTCGAGAACTCCACTGTGAGG
Organism: Opitutus sp.; assembly: GCA_036833235.1. Taxonomy (GTDB): domain Bacteria; phylum Verrucomicrobiota; class Verrucomicrobiia; order Opitutales; family Opitutaceae; genus Opitutus. Next base: position 197 of record DAITQE010000608.1, on the reverse strand, counting down.
CCGCTTTGCTCTGCTTTCCGGACGGCGCGTCGGACGGAGCTATCGAGTTGGTTGAACAGGGCGACGGGGTCTTTTGCGAAATCGAGCCGATGGCCGTAAAAAGTAACCGCGGGGCGCGGGGGCGCAGGCCAACCATGGCCCCCGCGGAACTCGATGGACCGCCAGCGTCTGGATTTCCCGTGGGTTATGGCGGTTTT
>DAITQE010000607.1:0-3058 GCA_036833235.1 Opitutus sp. | reverse complement strand
GCAACCACACCCGCACGCGCAACCAGCGCTTGGCACTGCTGCACACGTTCTTCGAGTACCTGGCCGTTCGCGAGCCCGAGATGATCGCCGTGCTCGCGCAGCGGCCCGACCTTTTCGCCGCACTCGATGTGACTTATCCGGAGCCGCCCGTGGAAAACTCCCCTCTGTTTACTCTGCCCAACGTTTTCCTGACGCCTCATATCGCGGGCAGCATCGGCCCGGAGTGTCATCGAATGGGCCGGATGATCGTCGACGAAGTCCGCCGCTATCTCGCCGGAGAACCATTGCTCGGTGAAGTCTTGCGCGAGAATCTGCCTCTGCTCGCTTGAGCCATAACGATGCAGTTGAACCACGAATGGACACGCTTAGCGTTTTGTAGTCCCGCGGAAGGCTTGCCGGATTCCGCCTGAAGGAGGGACTACGAACACAGCACTTCGTTCGCTTGAACCAAACATGTTGGTCTCCGCACTTGGATGGTCAGACATAAAGGCGTACCGTCCTCGGTAAGCTGCTGAGACCCGCGAACGAACCGCAGCTCGTCGGAAAATCTCGCCCGCGGCCTGGCTACCATTGATATCTCGGAGTTGTTTCCCGATCGCACAACCCCAACCCCAGGTCATTTCTCATGCGCTCTAATCTGCCTGCCTTCCTTCTGCTTGGTTCCCTCGCGACTTTCTTTTCCACCGCCCTGATTCGCGCGCAAACGGTCACACCGGCGGCAGCCAGCACCACTCCGATTCCGGTGTCGATCCAGGTCGATGCCGCGAATTCAAAAGGCGCGTTGCGACCCATCTGGCGCTTCTTCGGCTGCGACGAGCCAAACTACGCGACCATGAAAGATGGCCGTAAACTCCTGGCCGAACTCGGCGAGTTGAAGCCCGGCTCGATCTATTTTCGCAGCCACAATCTCCTCAACACCGGCGACGGCACGGCGTCTTTCAAGTGGGGCAGCACGAATATCTACACCGAGGACGCCCACGGAAATCCGATCTACAACTGGATGATCGTCGATCATCTGCTCGACACCTATCTCGCCCGCCATGTCCACCCTTATCTCCAACTCGGTTTCATGCCGCAGGCGCTCTCCAGTCATCCGGAACCTTATCAGCACGAATGGCGGCCCGGGTTCAAGTACGACCTGATCAGCACCGGCTGGGCGTATCCGCCGAAAGATTATGCGAAGTGGGCCGAGTTGATTTTTCAATGGACCAAGCACTGCATCGAGCGCTACGGCCGCGCCGAGGTGGAGCAGTGGTATTTCGAGGTCTGGAACGAGCCTAACGGCCCCGCCTACTGGCACGGCACGCCAGAAGAATTCTACAAGCTGCACGACTACGCCATCGACGCGGTACGCCGCGCCCTGCCAACGGCGCGCGTCGGCGGCCCCGATGTCGCTGGCACCGGCGGAGCGTTCATGGACGGTTTTCTCAAGCACGTCGTGAGCGGTACCAACTATGCGACCGGAAAGACGGGCACGCCGACGGACTTTCTCTCGTTTCACGCGAAAGGTTCGCCGGTGTTTGTCGAGGGCCACGTGCGCATGGGCATCTCCGTTCAATTGAACGGCATTGACCGCGGCTTCGCAAAAATCGCCGCCGTGCCCGAGCTGAAAGCGAAACCGATCGTGATCGGCGAATCCGATCCCGAAGGCTGCGCCGCGTGTCAAGGCCCGCAAAATGGCTACCGCAACGGCACGATGTACTCGAGCTACACGGCCGCCGTTTTTGCTCGAAAGCAGGACCTCGCCGACAAATACGGCGTCAACTTCGACGGCGCGCTCACGTGGGCGTTCGAGTTCGAAGACCAGCCATATTTCGCCGGCTTCCGCGCGCTCGGCAGCAACGGTCTCGATCTGCCCGTGCTGAATGTTTTCCGCATGTTCAGCATGATGAGCGGCAATCGCGTGACCGCGACCAGCAGCGCCGAAGTGCCGCTCGATGCGATTTTGAAGAGCGGCGTGCGCGCCCAGCCCGACGTCGCAGCCTTTGCGAGCTTCGACGGTCACGAGCTCTGCGTCATGGTCTGGCATTATCACGACGACGACGTGCCCGGCCCCGCTGCGGACGTCGCGTTGACCGCCACGGGCCTCGGTGCGGCTGCCGCTAGCGCGACGCTGACGCACTACCGCATCGATGCCACCCATAGCAATTGCTACACAGCCTGGAAGGAACTCGGTTCTCCCCTCGCCCCGAACGAAAACCAGTACGCCGAATTGGAGCGAGCCGGCAAACTTGCACAGCTCGAGGCACCGCGACAACTCCCGCTCGAGCATGGTTCGGCCAAGCTGACGTTCACCCTTCCGCGCCAAGGCGTGTCGCTGCTGGTCCTCGAACTCCCTGCCGCAAAATAACCGCGCCGGGTTAACATCCACGCGCTGTCTTTTGTTTTACCATGACGTTATCCGATCCAACGAGCAGCCCTACTCCGCAAGCAAGCGCCACCGCCGCTCTAATCCAACCCGGCAAACTGTGGCTCGATTCTCGCGGCCGCCACGTGCAGGCGCATGGCGGCGGCATCATCAAGGTCGGCGAACTCTACTACTGGTTCGGCGAGGATCGCTCGAAGGACAATGATCCGGGCAAGCGTTTTGTCGCGTGCTACTCGTCGACCGATCTGGCGCGTTGGACGTTTCGCAACCAAGTCATCCAACTCACCGATCCGGAGAATTTCGGGCACGAGTGGGTGCTCGAGCGACCGAAGGTTTTTTACAACACCGTCACAGGGCAGTTTGTCATGTACATGCACATCGACGGACGCGTGCCCGCCTCTAAATCGCGTTACAGCATCGCACGGGTGGGCGTCGCAGTGTGCGACACCATCGACGGCGACTACCGATATTTAAAATCATTCCGCCCGCTCGGCTGTGAAAGCCGCGACATCGGCCAGTTCATCGACGACGACGGTTCGGCCTACCTGATTTTCGAGGATCGCCCAGCCAAGGGATTTCACATCGCAAAACTCTCAGCGGATTATCTGACGGTTGAAAAAGACATGGGCCTGATCATGGCTCCAATCGAAGGTGGCGCCGTCGTGCATCACGAGGGACTCTACTACGTGG
>DAITQE010000606.1:0-3062 GCA_036833235.1 Opitutus sp. | reverse complement strand
GACGCGCTTCGTGCCCTTGGCTGCGACCACACGCTCGTCATTCGGCAAATTAAACGCCGCTGTCTGCACGCCGTGATTTCCGTCGCCGGAACTGAACGCGAGGTTGACGACGCGGATCGGGGAATAGCCGCCAAGCTTCCGGTGGTACGACGGATCGACGGGCAGATGATCTTCGAGTTCCTGCAAATGTCCGCTGAAGCTCTTGAGCTTGGCCGTCTCGATGGCATCGGTCACCGCGATGAACGCCTCGAACGCCGCTTTGAAATTGAACCACTCGTCCTCATAAACCTCATACGGCCCGATCGTCGGTTCGATGGAGGCGTCGAGTTCCATCCACGCAATGTCGCTGTCGTAATAGTCGTTCGTCAGAAACGCCTGGGCCCGTTTTTCCAGGAAATTCTTCAACGTCGGCTGCGTCGTCGCTGCGGCAGCCTCGCGCAACAGGCGGGCCGCATGCGCCAGTTCGCTCTGATATTCCACGCTGTACGGGACCGCCATCAACCCGCCGTTGGGCGTTCGCCGGATGGTGGTGAAAAAACCCGTCGCCGCGGTCTTTTCCGACGCGGACAATGTCTGCATCCACGTATCGACCTCTGCGCGCGTGGCGTCTGCGGGATAAAACCCGCCTTCATCCGGCTTGCGGCCGACGTCCGGAATGAACGGTGCGTTCTCGTCGAGGCGTGACCACGGGCCGGCGTTGAGCAAAAAGAAATGCAAACGCGCGCGCCCGAGCGAGCTGTTGTCGCGCGCCAATTGCGAGAGGAGCGCCTCGTTGAGCGGTGACGACTGGCGGAGGAACAGAGCATCGAAGATCTTTGCCGCCTCGATCATTTTGCCGAGCGCGAGCTGTTCGTTCGCGGGCAGCTTCGACAAATCGACTTTGATCGCCACCGGCACAAAGCGCGCCGACATCGCTTTCAAACCCGCTTCGTCGGGAAGCGGCACATCCGCAGCGCGAGCGAGGGGAAAAGGCAGCAGCGCAACTGCCGCAGCCATCGAGAGTAGAATTCGCATGCGCTCATCATTGCCGTAGCTCGACGCTGTCAAGGCGCGATCAGCCATCATGAGGGCGGTCGCAGCCGCATGTCCCGATTGCCAGTTAAGTAGGTGCCGCGCTCGGCGCGCAACGTGGCTTCATGCTGCAATGCTGCGTTGCTGCATTTTGTCTCCAGCGTGACGGTCACCCCAAGTTGTCAGATCGGCTCCCATCGTAATTTTCTCGTCCCGAATCAATTTCCGCACGAAGTCCGCTCTATTAATTCCTGCGCGTTTGGAACGTCTCGCGAGAATGAGGACACACCGACCGTTTCGATTCATCTCGGTCATGACGAGACGTGGGTGTAGCCGTGGTCCCACTTCCGCCACGCTCGACTGCTAAAGAAGACAGCCGCAACTTGGACCACTGCAGTCAGCTTGGGGCCAACGGACCTCAACCATGGGGACCATGAACTCTAAGCGCCGGGAGAATCCTATTCGCCAAACCGCAGCTGATCTTCTGCGGAATTTCAGTATGCGCCAGGTTCCAGTCCTCGGGCTTAGGTTCAACGGTCAGCTCGATTCGAGGCGCGTTGGCCCGCCCGATTTCCTGCAGCGTGCCCACGTTGATCTCGCCGATAAGCTCTAGCAGCCGCTGCGGCGGGCGCTGGACGTGATTCCGAAATAGATCCCAGTGATCATCGAGCGGAATCACTGCCAGACGGCTGACCGAGGTGCCTGCGCCGACAAACAAGCTCGGCGAGAGACGCTCTCCGTCTCCCTTATCCGAGCAGATGGCTCGAACGATGTTTTCCGTCGCATCGACTGGCATCAGGCCGTCGCGAACTTGCTGACCAACTCGGGAATGCCATCCAGTCCCAGCGAACCTTCGTCATCGGTCGCAGCGAGATAGTAGTCCAAGCCGTCGGACTTGAACTCGATCTGGCGGGCACTTCCGACGACGTCCTCCCAGCAAAGCTCCAAGCCACCCGTATTGGTAAGGAACACACTCGGCAGTTTGCCGGGAGGAAAAGATGCCGCAGCGACAAAACGCGCGAGGCTGTCGAGCGCACGTGGAGAAACCGGTGCCGCCTGCCTTTCGCCCCATGGTTGAGTGTGGTGATTTCGAAAATGGTGAATCCGCCCCAGCCGCGGGCGCCGAGTTTCGCGAGCAGCGATTGTTCGACCGCGAGATCATCCACCGCGATGCGATGCACATTGGAAATCCCCATGGTTCGCGGAGTTCATCCACCAGGCGATAGGAGGAAGCAGAGGGCGGCGGTAAGCAGAGCGTCATGGGTAGACCGGCTGAAGTTGATCGGGCAAGCGCGTCTTTTTTGGACTGTTAAAGCCGGAGTTCCTCGACGTGTGCAACTCGGAGAAACGTTCCAACCCGTGGCCGAAAAGATCGGCGTCCGCAGGACCCGCCCAGGAATCGAGGTCGAGCACGCTGCCGACCTCGGGGCCGGCGGCCGAGGCGACGATGGCCCCATTTGTGATCTGCAACCGTGTGCCGTTGCGACCGAACCGCATCACGGTCGTGACGTCAGTCTGGTTTTCTCGCGACGACGCTCCGTCGATGTGCACGCCGAGCCGGAGACGCGGAAAGATGTCGCCAACGCCGATCCTTTCTGTCTCCCGCACGAAACCCGCCGCCTCTACCCGCGGGAGCAGCCACTCAAGTTCGGCGTGAATGCGCGGTAGCGCAAGTGCGGAGACGAGACGATCACGCAACTAACGGATGCGATAGCCTTGGACCACGCGTGCGCAACCTCGCGTTCTTGTGACCTCACGCCTGATTAGTGAACAATCGATCTTGGGGCGAGCGATCACAGTAATCTGGCGCTACACAGCGGCGAATGGGATATGATCAGCGTCGTTGGTCGCCAAGACCATCACCATTAAAATCAGACCGCACTATGCCCCTCCTTCTTTCGGATTCTCCAGCTCAAGATTCTTCGAGAACAACTCGATCGCCGTGGCAGCCACCTGGGTGGTGTCGTAATACGCGTATGCTCCGACACCAAGCGCACCGACAACTGGAATCCATCGCGAGATGCTCTTTCCGATCACACGCTGTGTAACCC
>DAITQE010000605.1:0-3080 GCA_036833235.1 Opitutus sp. | reverse complement strand
CCTCTTGGCCGCGCAGGGCAATGCTGGCAAAGTAATTCAGAGCAGCCGCGCAGCTCTAACCATCATCTATTCCTACGGAGATTTCACGGCAGCGACCAACGTCGCCCGTTCTGACGACAAAGCCGCACCTCCCATCAAGATTACCCGTGAAAGCTGCGTGCCTGAAAACAAGGTCGAGGCGTTTACGAAGAATCCGTTTGCAAATCTGGATACCGCGCGCTCCGCCCCCCTGAAAATCCAAAAGGCCCTGATCAGCCCCGTGCCGGATACGCGCAATGGCTGGCTCATCGCATCCCTTCTCTACACGTTCATGGCCTTCTACGCCATCGGGCCTGGCGTCTGCGTGTGGCTGGCCCTCTCAGAGCTCATGCCAACCCGTATCCGCTCGAACGGCATGAGCATCGCATTGGTCATAAACCAGGTGGTCTCGACGACGCTCGCCGCCATCTTCCTGCCCATCGTCAGCAATTACGGATATTCGGCGATGTTCTTCCTGTTCGCTGGTTTTACGGTTGTCTACTTCATCACCGCTGTATTCTTCCTGCCCGAAACCAAGGGCAAGACCTTGGAAGAAATCGAAGAACACTTTGAACGTGCGGGCAGTAGGTAGTGCGCCCGCTGCATGAAGTTTCGCCTTCGGGCCAATAGCAGCTTCGCTATTCGCGGAGTTCCACAATCGTCGCTCCCGTCCCGCCTTCCGCCTGCGGCGCTGGATAAAACCGGCTGACGTGCGGATTCGAGCCCAGAAATTCCCCCACAGCTTTCTTGAGCACTCCCATCCCATGGCCGTGCACGATACAAACGCGATTCACCGATGCGAGTGCAGCCGAATCCAAGAACTTATCCACCTGTTCGATCGCCTCCTCCGCCCGCTGCCCAATGATGTTCAGCTCTCGATACGAAACATCCCAGCGCGGCCCAGTCTCGAGCCGCACGCTTTTCGGCAAACGCCGATCTTCCGCCGCCGGCACTACCTCGGCAACGTCCTCGCGTGGAACTTGCATTTTGAGAAAGCCGGCTTCCACCTCCAGCATTCCGTTCTTCAATAGCCGCCGCACAGTAGCCACTTCCCGCACGTCCTTCAATCGGACTCGTGCGCCTTCTTCAATTGCGAGCCGTTCGGGCACTTTCCCTGAGATCAACGGCGGACTCATCGCGCCCGCAGCCTCCTCGCGGAACTCGCGCTTCGTTTTCGCGATCACCCGCTCCGCCTGCTCCGCCGCCTTGCGCTGTTCGGCCGATGCCGCGAGCCGGTCCATCGCCACCTGAGCTCGTGCCTCGAAATCGGCAATGATCGATTCCGATTTCTTCTCCCACTCGCGCTGCCGCTGCTGTTCCCGGCGAACCGCATCGTTCTCAAGTGCAGCCTCACGCTTCGCAAGCTGCTCCCTGGCCTCTTCCATTTCTTTTGCCCGCCGTGCATTGTCTTCCACCTGCCTATGCAATTCAGCCAGAAGATCTTGAAAATCGGCTTGCATCCGTGGCATCACAGCACGCGCATGAGATAACATCGTCAGCGGCATCTCGAGGCGCGTCGCTATATCCAGGCCCGCTGATTTCCCCGGCATTCCGAGCCGCAGTTCATACGTGGGCTGTAATGTCGCCTCATTGAAGCCCATCGAAGCATTCAGCACGCCTGCTGTTGTCGCGCCATACAGTTTCAATGGCAGCAGATGCGTCGACGCCAGGCAGAATGCGCCCGATTGCCGGAACTCGTCGAGTATCGCAACCCCCAGTGCGCCGCCTTCCTCAGGATCGGTCGCGCGGCCCAGCTCGTCGAGCAGGACCAGGCTGTCCGGCGTCACGTGCTCGAGCATTTCTTTTACATGCAGCAGGTGTCCGGAAAAACTGCTCAGGCTTTCGGCTATCGACTGAGTGTCGCCGATGTCAGCAAGCACATCGTCAAGCAACGGAAACTCCGCCTCGGCGCAAGGAACCGGAATCGCCGCATGAGCCATCAGCGCCAGAAGCCCTGTCGTTTTCAGAGTTACCGTTTTGCCCCCGGTATTCGGCCCGCTGATCAGCAAGCACCGCCGCTGTTCATCGAGCTCAAAAGAAATGGGAACTATCGGCTTCTTTTGCTTCCGCAATACCGCTTCGAGCAACGGATGCCGCGCCTCGCGCAGCACGAGTCGCCGAGGTTCACCGCTAAATCTTGGAATCGCCGCGTTGTAATCGAGCGCAAACGCCGCCTTCGCGAAAACGCAATCGAATTCGGCCAGCGCTTCTGCCGACGCCGCAATTTCCACCCTATGCTCCCGGAGCGCGTCCGTAATTTCAGCCAGAATACGTTCGATCTCGCGACGTTCGTCCTCTCGAAGGCGCACCAGCTGATTGTTGAGATCGATGGTTTCAAACGGTTCGATGAAAAGCGTGCGGCCAGTGCTGCTCGAACCGTGGATCACGCCATCAACCCGGCCTTTCCGCCCGGCAACAATCGGAACTACATAGCGGTCTTCCCGGATCGTGACGAAGTCTTCCTGAAGCGTCCCATCATCGCGATGAGCGCGCATGAAACGAGCGAGCGAATCCTGAATGTGCTTCTGCTGCCGATCGATCTCGCGCCGGATCCGCCCCAGAGCCACACTCGCTTCGTCCGCCAGGCTCGCATCGGGCAGAAACGCCCGCTGGTACCGGCGAGCGATCGCGCGCAGATCCGCCAGATTTCTCGCCCGCTGGGCCAAACGCGGATAACGCTCCGCTACCGAAAGCAGCAGACCGCGATATTCCCCCGCGAGCGACAGCGTGTGAAACAGATCTAATATCTTGCGACCCTCTAACGATGCTCCTTCAACACGCAGTACCCGGACAGGTCCCTCCACATCTCGCAATTGGTCGAAACGCAGCCGTATGGCAGCCCCGCGCGCCGATTCCTGTGCGCCCGAAACTTCGCACAAATACCCGATGGCCTCGCCCGCTTCCGCCAGATCTGCTTCGAGCGCGAAACGATCCTTATGCGGTGCCAACCCCAAGACAAGCGCACGGCCGGCAGCGCTGCCGTCATCGGAGAACCTCGGCCTGGGTGGTGTCCGGGACGCTCGTCGTCGGTCGGCGGGCCCGGGCGGGCCGGCGACCACTCC
>DAITQE010000604.1:0-3095 GCA_036833235.1 Opitutus sp. | reverse complement strand
TCCGAGACCAGAACGGCTCGCGGCAGGTCATCAAGGCGCACTACGCGTTCAACAACCTGAACCAGCTCACCGTCTCACTTGTGCCCGCGGACGGAACCGTCGTCGAGGAATCTGAAGCGACGTTCAACGGCTCGATCGAAATCGACGATGAGCGCGACGTGGTGTACTCGCTGGCCGATGCTCCCGCGAGCGACACCGGGCAGGTGATCGTGGTCTATGGCGGGCTGGCCTTCGACGGTGCAAAGAGCCTCGTCGTGAAGATGACGGGCGGCGGCATCACGGCGATCACGAGCGACGACACGACACCCCTGTCCGCCGAGCAGAATATCGACGTTGCGCTCGCGGGCCACGACCTGCTCGTGTTCCATGCCTCGACGACCAACGTCTTTGGCGCGGAGAAGGACCATCGCCCTGCCGCGATCAGTTTCGCGGGCCAGTGGATGCTTCTTCCTGACGGCATCTCGTTCGAATGCGCGGCGGACGGCGACCTGACGAAACCCGATTTGGTCTTGAAACTAAAAGGCCGCAGCAAGGCAGTCGCCGCGGGATTGGAGTTCCAGTTGAAAAACGGCGCAGCCACCGCGCTCTTCATTGTCGAAGGCCAGCATGTGTTTGATGCTGGAAGCGCGACCTGGTCGATCGCGGTGGGTTTTAGCCAGCTCGCCGAGCCCGTTAAGCGGATCACCGCCTCTGCCAAGGGAAAGATCACGCACACGACCAAGAAGGGAAACGAACTCACGATCGCGGGCGAGCTGAGCTACAAGAGCGACGGCGGCAAGGTCGGCACCCTCGCGTTGGAAATCGACGCTGAATACAGCTTCGCAGCCGGCAAGCTGGTGTTCAAGGCGACGGCCGACTTCGCCGGTTCCAAGGTGCAATACGACCTCCAGCTCGGCGGCGAAATCAAAGTTCACGGCGGCGAGTTGGTGTTCGAGGTAAAATACGGCTCGGCCGGGACGACTTCGATCACGGTGAACTACGACGGCCCGGACACGGATTTCCTGAAATTTTTCAACGTGGCGATCACGCGCGACGCCAGCGGCCGAGTGGCGGCGACGGTGAAAATTTCCATCGAGCTGCACTACATCAATGGCGTGCAGGTGAGCAAAACGACCTGAGCCGTTCTGTCGTTGCGTTTGAACAGCCGCAGCTTTTTCGCTCGCGAGCGGCGAGACGGCTTCCGGTCCGTGTGCAAGTGGCGATTTCCAAGGAAAAATTCACGTATCTGGTGTAAGGTGGGCGCGATGACTGACCCATTGATCGGCGGCCTGCACCACGTCACCGCCATTTGCGGCAACCCTCAGACGAACCTCGATTTTTATGTCGGCGTGTTGGGACTGCGGCTCGTCAAGAAAACAGTGAACTTTGATGATCCAAGCACCTACCACCTTTACTATGGCGATGGCGCAGGGTCACCGGGCACGATCCTGACTTTCTTCCCTTGGATTGGCGTTCCTTCCGGTCGTGACGGAACGGGCCAGGTCTCGGTCATTTCGTTTGCGACCGATGAGCCGGGGCTTGCCTGGTGGGAAAAGCGACTGAAGGAGCGCGGTGTTGAAGTTCGCGGGCCAATGAAGCGATTCAACGAAACGTATATTGTATTCGCCGATCCTGACGGATTGCCGCTGGAGATTGTGACAGGAGCGGGCACGGTCGCGGTGAAGGCTTGGGACAAATCTCCCATCCCTCCGCAGTTCGCCTTGCAAGGATTTCATTCCGTGACGCTGGCCGAAGCCGGTTATGAACGAACCCACGCGTTGTTGACGACACAGATGGGTTTCAAGCAGATCGGCGAAGAGAGCGCACGGTTTCGCTACCGTGCTCCCGCCGAGCGTGGTGCTCTGCTGATTGATGTGCTCTGCCAGCCCAGTGCTCGTCACGGACTGCCCGGCAACGGCACCGTGCATCATATCGCATTCCGCGTCGAAAACGAAGCGGCGCAGAGCTTCTGGCGAGAGAGGCTGAGCCATTTAGGCTACAACGTGAGCCCGATTCTGGACCGCAGTTATTTTCATTCGATCTACTATCGCGAGCCCGGCGGCATTCTTTTCGAGATCGCCACGGATAATCCTGGGTTTGCCGTCGACGAACCGATCGAAGCTCTCGGCACCGCGCTGAAGTTGCCGAGCCGATACGAAGCTTCCCGGACCGAAATTGAAAGCCAGCTCCCGCCCCTTGGCGCGGCCCGAGTCGATGCACCCGCTGAGTAACACGTGCCGACTTCTCAACTACGGCGCTGGCGGCCGAAGTCCGAACGCGGTCGAGAATTTCCTCGGAAAGCCAGAGCGGAAACCAAGATCAAACGCATGAAAATTATCGTCATCGACGTCGGCGGCACGCACGTGAAAGTGCGCGCCACCGGACGCAAGCAGCGCCTCGTAATCCCGTCGGGCAAGAAAATGACCGCCATAAAAATGGTCGCGGCCGTCCGAAAACGCATCGCCGGCTGGTCCTACGACGCCGTCACCATCGGTTTTCCGGGGCCGGTGTTTCATGGCCATATCATCAGCGAACCGCACAATCTAGGATCGGGCTGGGTCGGATTCGATTTCAAGAAGGCGTTCGGTCGTCCAGTGAAAATCATCAACGACGCGGCCATGCAGGCGTTGGGCAGCTATGAGGGCGGGCGCATGCTCTTCCTCGGTCTCGGCACCGGCCTCGGTTCGGCGATGATCGTGGACGGCCTGCTCGCGCCGATGGAGCTCGCCCATTTGCCGTACAAGAAAGGCCGCACCTACGAAGATTATGTTGGCGTCGCCGGACTCAAGCGGCTCGGAAAAAAGAAATGGCGTCACGCGGTGGACGACGTCGTCGAGCGCCTTACGGCGGCCCTGGAAGCGGACTATGTCGTGCTCGGCGGAGGAGACGTGAGGCTGCTGAAAAAACTCCCGCGTGGGGCCCGCCGGGGAAACAACGAGAACGCGTTTCGTGGCGGCTACCGACTTTGGGCCAAAACATTTTCGCAAAATTGAGTGCTACGCAGATCGTTCTCCTCGGCCCATGAAACGAAAGATTTCTTCAAGCGCGGCTCGCGCCAGACGGGCGCATCTCCCGCTTGCGAAGGCCGCGGTCGTCGCAAGCGACAACTCTACGGG
>DAITQE010000603.1:0-3101 GCA_036833235.1 Opitutus sp. | reverse complement strand
CGGCATTGGGTGACTCTGACCTCGTCCCGCTGCAGGATTACATCAGGTCGCTGTAGCAAATCGGACGCGTTACGCGTTTGCCCGAACCAAAACGGATATTCAAAGGGTGATCTCGCGCATCGGGACATTCGCGTCTGTGCACCCGACGGACCCTAATCGTAAGGACGGAGCATCGACGCGTGATTTCACCTGATGGTCGGATATAATCCGTTTCGGTAAAGAAAGGGATGCCGATTCACCCCAGTCTGCAAAACCGCGTCGTCGGCTCCGCTCGGTCGTACGTCAGCATCTCGCACGCGAACGATTACGGAGCTGGCAGTTCTCACGTTGTGCTCAAGAACCGTAGTCCCCATCGGGCAATCGATGTCACCATCAGCATAGTTGCGGGCAACTCGCCATGCTGGGGGATTGTTCGCTTGCGTCCTTTTGAAGAGCGCCAGCTTGGCTGGAGAACAGAGAACGAGAGATCGGAGTACTCTCGGTTCGCCTATGACTACACCGTGCTTTGCGCTTCGTTCTGCGATGAACCTGAAGGTGCGCAATCGGTTGACCTGAACGTTCGGGCGGGTGGAGGGTTTTAGCCGATAGTGCGGCTAGCGGCAGAGAGTCGTTCGCTTTTAAAAAAAGAAAACCGCACCGGCAGATGAGCGCCCGTGCGATTATGAGGAAGAACTGATGGCAACCGTCAGGTGGTGTCTTCGGTCTCCCACCCAGAGACTAGCTGGTTCGATGCGAGCGGCGTCGTACGTAATCCAACAGGACCGCAGCCACGATGATGCCGCCGGTCACAATTTCCTGCACCCAGTTGGCCAAACCTAGTTTCGTGCAACCGTTCGCGACCACACTCATGATGACGGCGCCGACAAGTGTTCCCACCACGCCGCCCTGACCGCCCGACAAACTCGCACCGCCGATCACTACTGCAGCGATCACGTTGAGCTCGAGTCCCACTGCCGTCGTCGGATCACCACCGGTCAAATATCCAAATTGAAGCACGGAGGCGAGACCGGCAAACGCCGCGCCCAATGTATAGACAAGCAGCTTTACGCGCTCCACTGGCACACCACAAAGTCGCGCGGTGAGTTCGCTCGAGCCCACGGCAAACACGTGGCGACCGAAACGAGTATGGCGCAGCGCGATCGCCACCAGGATCGCGAATCCAAGAGTCAACCACACGCCAGTCGGGAGTGAACCTGGTCCCCCTAGGCGCATAAAGCTGCTCAGCCAAGTCTCGTCAGGATAAATCGGCTGCTCGCCCGCGAGTCCTTTCGCGGCGCCGCGCAGCGCGCCCATCATTCCGAGCGTCACCACAAACGGCAGCAAGCGCAGCCGTGTGATCAGCAGGCCGGAAAAAGCACCGCACAATGCACACGCGCCGATCCCCATCAAAGCGGCTGCGAGAGGCGACCAGCCGTGCTCGATCAGGAGCGCAATCACGACGGTGCCTAGTGCGATAACCGAGCCGACGGACAAGTCGATCCCGCCTGAAATGATGACCAGTGTCATGCCGAGCGCTGCGAGGCCGGTGACAGCTGTCTGCTGCAGAATGATCGCGAAATTGTCGAACGTGACAAAGGTTTCGAAACGCAGTGAACCGAAGAGAATGCACACGAGGATCAGCCCGATGAGCGGCCCCGCTGTGGAGATAATGCGGCCCAGCGCGACCGTGAAGGCCGAGGGTTTCGAGTCGTTATTCATTCGTGATTCGGCTGCATGTTGGCTCAGGCCGCCGCGGCGCCGGTCGCCGCGAGCATGATTTGATGTTCACTGCACTCGGCCACTGGCATCGCCGCCCCGAGAACGCCGCGGCACATCACGGCAATGCGATCACAGGAGCCCAGCAATTCAGGTAAATAACTGCTGACCATCACGACAGCCTTTCCGGACGTCGCTAGCTCATCGATGAGCCGATAAATATTTTGCTTGGCTCCAATATCGACGCCGCGCGTCGGTTCATCCAACAGCAGAATATCCGAGTCATTGCGAAGGAGTCTTCCGATCGCGATTTTTTGTTGGTTGCCGCCGGATAGTTCACCAATCGGTTGCTCGGGACCGGCGCAACGTACCCCAAGTCGTCCGATCCAATCGGCTGTTTCCGCCGAAAGCGCTCCCGGGCTGACCCAAAAGGGAAGGCGCGGCAGCGTCAGGTTATCCGTGAGTGAAAGATTCAGCGCGAGCCCTTCGGTTTTGCGATCTTCACTGAGCATGCCGATCCCTTGCGCCCATCGCCGGGCCGGTGAGCCAGTCGTGGAAACGACTCCGACGCGCACTGTGCCTTGTTGCACGGCATCCAGTGCGAAAATCGCTCGAAGCAACTCGCTGCGCCCGGCGCCGACGAGACCTGCGATGCCGAGGACTTCGCCCCGGCGAAGTTCAAAGGAGGCCGACAGAGGTTTGATCACTCCAGCCAGCCGATCAACCGTGAGCACGACATCCCCGGGCGTTCGTGCCGTGCGAGCGTACAGCTCATTGACCTGGCGGCCCACCATTAGGCGCGCGAGTTCGCCGGCATTGGTCTCGACAGTGCGCCCGGTGGCGACGCTCACGCCGTCGCGCATCACGGTGTAGCGGTCGGAGAGTGCCTGCACTTCCTCGAGAAAGTGGGAAATATAGATCACGGACTGGCCCTGGTCACGGAGCCGGCGGACGAGTGCGAACAGATTCTCAGTATCCGCTTTTGTAAGGCTACTGGTGGGCTCGTCCAACACCAGCACGCGGCAGCCCAGAGCGAGTGCCCGGGCAATTTCGACGAGCTGTTGCTCGGCGACGCTGAGGTCGCCCGCCAGCGCGGAGAGCGGAATGTCCGGCCGGCCAAGCTGGGTCAGGGCATCTTTCGCGAGTTGTCGGGCCTGAGCATGTCGCAGGAGAATTCTCGAGGGTTCGGCCCCCAGGACAATATTTTCAACGACAGTGAGGTGGGGTGCGATCGCGAGTTCCTGATTGACCATGACCACGCCTGCCCGACGTGCGTCGAGTGGCTCGTGCGGCGCATACGCCAGGCCGTTTAACTCCATCGAGCCTGCGTCGGGCGAATAAACGCCCGAAAGGATTTTCATCAACGTGCTCTTGCCGGCGCCGTTTTCGCCAACCACGGCGTGCAC
>DAITQE010000602.1:0-3103 GCA_036833235.1 Opitutus sp. | reverse complement strand
GGATGCAGGCTGGAAGCCCGCGCTACTATTCACCGACAACTCGCAGATGCGCCCACAGCGCTGTCCACATCCGGTTGATCGTTGTCAGGCGACTTTATCAGATTCAGCATGCACCAACCCCTCGTCCTCATGCGCTCAGTCGCCCTCTTGTTCTGCGCTCTTGCGTCCACGATTGCCGCCCGTGCGGCCACGCCCGAACTACTCTGGGAGTGCTCGGGCTTCATCGCTCCGGAATCAGTCGTCCACGATTCTGTCAAAAATCAGCTCTACGTTTCAAACATGGGAGCTTCCGGCAAGAACGCGCCCCACGACGATGGATTCATCAGTCGAGTGAGTCCCGACGGAAAACTCCTCGAGGTGAAGTGGGTCACGGGGCTCGAGAATCCCAAAGGTCTCGCCCTCGCCAATGGCCGCCTTTACGTCGGCGACGACAACGATCTGGTGGAGATCGACATCGCTGCTGGGAAGATTCTGGCGCGTTACGCGCCGCCGGATGGCCCTGGTGTTTTCAACGACTGCACGGCCGATCCAGAAGGTAACGTTTACGTTTGCAGCGGCCGTCTCCTCACCGTTTTTCGCCTGCACGCCGGCACATTTGAAGCATGGGCAAAACTCGATCGAGCGAAGACGGGCGGGATTAACGGACTTCGTGCGGAGAAAGACCGGCTGTTGCTCGGCGGCTGGTCGATCAAAGACGCAGATGGCGTTGAACACGTCGGTCATCTTTCGACCGTCTCGTATCACGACAAAACCATCGGACGGCTCGGCACTGAACCGATTTGCCATATCGACGGCCTGGAGTCCGACGGGCGCGACGGTTATACTGTGACTGATTGGCTGACCGGAGATGTTCTCCACGTTTCGGCAGATGGTAAGACTCAGCCGATCATGAAGCTCGTCCAAGGTTCCGCGGATCACACGTACCTGACGGATGTTCAGCAGCTGATAATTCCGCTGATGAAGGATAACGTTCTGCGAGCGTATCGCTGGGCACCTTCCACGAATTGAACGAGCGATCGTTCAGCTCCCGCCCGACTTCTCCTTCGGTAAGACTTCCGAGCACGTATTCGGGTGGGCGAGAGTTTGCCCCACCGACACATTCAGCGTTGCCTGAGCGCAATGATCTCCGCCGCTACCCCGGCGAGTGGCTCTCCCGCGCATCCGGTTAATTTGCTTTGGACCGCGGGGTGGGACTCGACGTATCGCCTGTTGACCCTTGTCCTCGGCCAAGGCCGAGCGGTCAGCCCTCACTATATTGTGGACCCAGGCCGACCGGGAACGCCTCACGAGCTGCTTGCAATGCGCGAAATCCGAACGCACATCGCGCAAGCCTATCCCGATCGAGCTGAGTTGATCCAGCCAACGCGTGCCACATTGTTGGATTCAATTCCGCCCAACGAAATGGTGAGCGCGAAGCTCACACGGCTCCGATGCCGCGGCCACCTCGGCGAGCAGTATGACTGGCTCGCGCGGTACGTCGTCGCAGCCGGAATTGTCGATTTGGAGCTGTGCATTCACGCCGACGACAAGGCCGAGGCGTTCCTCCGAGATCACGTGGAGCACGTCACCGACGAGAACAACGAAAGCTATTGGCAGCTGAAGCCCTGCGATCCCGAAGACGATCTGGCGCTGTTCACCCGTTTTCGAATGCCCATCCTCTCACTCACAAAACGTGACATGCGTGCGCGAGCGGATGCCGCCGGGTTTCAGCCGATCATGGGACTGACTTGGTTCTGCCACACGCCGATCGACGGCAAGCCATGCGGGACCTGCAATCCCTGCCGCTACACGATCGACGAAGGGCTTAGCGAACGCCTGCCTGGCCGCGCGTTGCTTCGCCATCGTTATTAACCGCCAGATGGATCGAATTACCCGCTCGGTGGCCGGTCCGCTCAACCAACTGCTCGCGTGGGCGGAGAGGCCGATCGTCCAAAGAGAGCGACGGCGATTGCACACGCGTTCCACCGTGTAGATGGGTTGTGCCGAGCGAGTGAAAGGCACTCGGGTTACCTGCAGCGATCCGGATCGTTCGTCGGAGGCCCAACCGCATCCTCGCCGCGATTGCATTGCGCTCCGACGGATCGCCGTTAGGCATCGCGCATGACGCCAACGCGGCAAGCATCCTTTCGCATTTTCAGACTCTGGGGCATCGACGTGCACCTCCACTGGTCCTGGTTTATAGTGGCCGTCTATTCGATCTCCACTCGGATCCACAAATACGAGTCGCCGGTCTGGGGTCTGTTCGAATTTCTTGCGCTGTTCCTCATCGTGTTGATGCACGAATTCGGCCACGCGCTCGCGTGTCGTCAGGTGGGCGGAACCGCGAACCAGATTGTACTGTGGCCGCTCGGTGGCGTGGCGTATGTCGCACCGCCGGCGAGACCTGGCGCAACCCTCTGGAGCATCGCAGCCGGCCCGCTGGTCAACGTCGCGCTTTCTCCGCTGCTGGTGGGGCTGATCTTCCTCGATCGACACGCGGGCTGGCGCGTGACGCTGCCGGATGTGCATATCTTTATCCTGGCGATTTCGGTGATCAATTTCGTCCTGCTGGCATTCAACCTCCTGCCGGTCTATCCACTCGATGGAGGCCAAATCCTACGTTCGCTGCTTTGGTACCCGTTGGGCAAAGCGCGCAGCCTCCTGGTGGCAACGGTGGTCGGCTTTGTGGGCGGAGCCGGACTCATCGGACTGGCCCTCTGGCAGCAATCGATCTGGACGGGCCTGATCGCGTTTTTCTTGCTGTCCAATTGCTGGCGCAGTTTTAAGCAGGCCCGCGTGCTCCGGGTAATGGAAAAACTGCCCCGGCGGCACAGCTTCTCCTGCGTTTCGTGCAACGCTTTGCCACCCATCGGCAATCTCTGGTCATGCCGGCAATGCGGACACCCGTTCGACATGTTCGCGACCGCGGCCATCTGCCCGCATTGCGGCGCTCTTCACGAAACGACGCAATGCCCGGACTGCGGGAGCGTGCACTCATTCGCTCTTTGGAAAAAGGATGATGGCGTTGTGATCGAGGCCTGAGCCGTGTGCACGGAACACGGTCTTTCGTTTTGATGGCGCAATCCGTTACGTGGTAGGCCGCGAGCGGCTCGCGGCCTACGAC
>DAITQE010000601.1:2884-3104 GCA_036833235.1 Opitutus sp. | reverse complement strand
GGTTTCTCGTATCCCGACTATCTCGATCTGCGGGCCGGACAGCGGGGCGTCCCCTCCCTGGCCGCGTGGCTGGAAACGATGGTGACGATGGACCTGACAGAGGTGCATGCGCCCTCGTTCGTGGACAGCCGGTCCTGGAGAGGGCTCGCTCAGCTGCCGCTCCAAATCGTAAGCGAGAATTTTTTTGATGTGCTCGGCGCAGACCTGGCGTTTGGTCGTG
>DAITQE010000601.1:0-2874 GCA_036833235.1 Opitutus sp. | reverse complement strand
GCTTTCGGCCTGACGAAAATCTGCATCCCGGGGCAAATCCCGTGATCGTGCTCCAGCATCAATTTTGGATGCAGCAGTTTCACGGCGATCCGAACGTGCTGGGCCAGACTATCAAGCTGCGCGACACGGTCTTCACAGTGATCGGGGTCACCGCGCCAGAATTCGTGGGCAAGACGCCCGGCACCGCCGATCGGTTGGGTGCCGGCCATGATGTTCGATGCGCTGATGGGCAAGGGCCCACATGTGCAGGCCGAACGGCACAACACGCGGTTTAACCTCGTGGCCCGGTTGCCGGCGGGGACGGTCCGCGAGCAGGCCCGGGCCGAGCTGGAGGTGCTCACTCGGCAACTCGCGCAAAAATATCCCGACGATCATCCTAAAACCCGGATCGAGTTGAAGAATACCGGGACCTTCATCGCTTTCCCACTCAATTGGCGCATGCTGGTCGAGTCATCGCCCGTCTGGCTGAGTTTCGCGTTGGTGCTCCTCATCGCCTGCGCCAACGTCGCGAACCTGATGCTCGCGCGGGCCAGCACCCGCCAGCAGGAGATCGGCGTGCGGCTGGCGCTCGGCGCGAGCCGTGGTCGCATCCTCCGCCATCTGTTGATGGAATCGATGCTGGTGGCGTTGGTCGGCGGCCTGGCGGGACTGTTGGTCACTACTTGGACGCTGCAGGCGGTCAGGCCGGCGATCATCGCAATGGTGCCGCCGAGCAGCCTGCATATGCGCGACTGGCTGTTCGTTAATTTGACCCCGGACTATCGCGTTTTTGGCTTCACGCTCATCCTGGCCTTCGTGGCCGCGCTCGCCGCCGGATTGTTTCCCGCGCTGCAGGCGTCGCGCGTGGACCTCAACGCGGCTTTGAAAAACGGCGGATCTGTTTTCAGCCGACGGTCGCGTCTGCGGCATTCGCTGGTCGTCATCCAGGTCGCCGCGTGCTGCACGTTGCTCACGGCATCGGGGTTCCTCGTGCAGCTCGTTCTGCGCAATGCGACGATCGAGACCGGACTGCACACGGAGAATGTTTACGGTGTCGATCTCTCGCTCCTGCCCCCTGATATCGCCACGCGGTCCGATGCCGCCCAACGCCACGCGGCGGAAGCCTCCCAGGCTCCGGCCGCGCGACGGGAAGCGCTCGCGCTGGCCCGCACCCTACCGGGGATCAAAGCCATCGCCAAAATGTATCGCGCGCCTTTCGAGGGTCGTATGCGGCTCACGCCCGTCGCGGTCGATGATCACGAATCCACTGGCACGCCGCTATTCGCGAAGTTCAACTTCGTTTCTGCGGAATATTTCGCGGTGTTCGGCATTGCGGTGGCGAAGGGACGGACGTTCACTGCGTCGGAGGTTGAGAGAAACATTCCCGTCGTGGTCATCAGCGAAGCCACGGCCCAGCGTTATTGGCCCGGCGAGGAACCGCTGGGGAAGCATCTCAAAATCTCCTCGGTTGCGTCCGAGGGTGGCTGGGTCAATCCGCAGCAGGTGCGGCAACAGTCGTTGGGCGTTTTTTCGTCTTATGAAGTGATAGGGGTGACGACCGACACGCGCAGCGGGTGGGTCTGGGAGCCCGACGAAACGATGCTCTACCTGCCGTTGCCGGACGACAGCCCAAATGCCAGGATAACGCTCTTGAAGTTCACCGGCCCACGCGCGATGGCGCTGCCGCTGGCGTTGAGCGCAGCAGCGGCGCAGGGAGTGTACCTGGACGTCGGCGGAGCCCCCTTCGAAGAAAGGAAGGATCTTCAGCTTCTGCCTTTCAAGGGCGCTGCAGTGGTTGGGGCCAGCCTCGGGTTGTTGGCGTTGTCCATGGCGGTGGTGGGGCTTTACGGCGCGATGGCTTTCGTCGTCAGCCAGCGCGTGCGCGAGATCGGCATCCGGGCCGCTCTCGGAGCCACGGCGCAGAATATCGTCGGCCTCTTCGTGCGACAAGGGATGCGCCTCGTGGCCATCGGCCTCGCACTGGGCAGCGTCGGCGGAGTGGTGGTGGCGATTGTGCTCTCGAAAATTGTGGTCGGGGCGCAATCGTTCGATCCCCTGGCGTGCGGAGCTGGCGCGTTGCTGATCGCGATTGTAACCCTGTTCGCGTGTTGGCTGCCAGCGCGACGCGCGGCAAAGGTCGATCCGATGATCGCGCTGCGAGCCGAATAGCCTAACTGGACTAAATCCACCCATGGAAATTTGCACCATTGGTCGTCTTCTCCCTCCATTGCGTGGGCTGCTGATCGTGACGCTATTGGCCTCCGTAGTGGCGGCTCAGGATGATTCAACATCGGCAGAGGTGACTACGCTGCGTAAACCAGGTCTATCCGCCTCGCCGGCTGAACGGGTGATTTCTCACCATGTCGCGGAGTTGCTTGCGGCCTCGATGCCGAAATACAAACCGATCCCGGAAACTCCCGAGCCGGCTACACCTGCCAACCAAGAGGGCGAAGAGCCGTCGAATGAAATCGTGCGGCTGCCGCGCTATATCGTGTCCGGGCCGAAATTGCCCGCTTCGATGGAGATTCTGACGAAAAAAGAATTGGAGCGCTATGCGATGGATCACACCATCGGATCGGAAGACGGGCTGGACCGAGGGTTCCTCAATCTTTTCACGATTGGCGGCATGTGGAAAAAGATTCCGGTGCTGGGATCCTTCCCATTCATCACCTCGGAAACGAACCGAGATCGATGGATGCGACTATATGAAACTGCCGAGTGGAAGCGAAAGATGGACGACCTGACGGGACTGATGAATCTGGCCAAGGAGGAGGGAAAAGTGCCGGTCGCGAAAAAATGAGTCCGAAGATCAACCAGACGTCGATCCGCCACCTGGAGACCCTGCCCGGTAGTTCAATTCCTAATTTTGCGGAACTAAATCAGTGGTGTGGCGCA
>DAITQE010000600.1:0-3106 GCA_036833235.1 Opitutus sp. | reverse complement strand
CCCTGGACAAGCCCGGGCCCTTGAGTTCGACTTGAGCGATGACGATCGCGAGGTGACTCCGTGCGTGACGAAAACGCTCCAGCATCAGCGGCAGCGAGGTCTTCAGTTCGAAGCTGACGGCCGGTCGGACGAGCGGCTCAAACGAGGCGTCGGGGCCAAGCGCCTGAATTTGCCAGAGCCACTCACGCACGAGGAGAATGCCTTCGACGTTATCCAGCGATTCGCGACACACCGGGAAACGGCTGAACCCGCTGGTCTGGGCGATGCGCAGATTTTCCGCGAGTGGCCGGTCCAGCCAGAGGACCGTCATCTGATCGCGAGGCAGCATGATCTGCTGAGCGAACGTTTCGCGGACGCGCAGGGATTGGACCATGAGTTTATTAACGAGAGCGTCGCCCGGATGCGAATGCCGCGCATGGCTGAAGACGTATTCGAGTTCGTCCGGAGTGAAGGAGTGATCGCTGTCACTGGTGAAGCCAACTCCGCCCCAGCGCAGAATTCGATTGGCGGTCACGTTGATCAGCCAAATGAAAGGAAAAAAGAGATAGTAAAATCCCATCAACGGGGCTGCGGCCCAGAGTGCCGTGCCCGTCGCATGCTGGATCGCGATCGCCTTTGGCCCGAGCTCACCGAAGATGACGGTGAAAAACGTGATCAGGACAAACGCGGCCGCAAACGCGATTGAATGGGCGGTTCGTGGGTCGAATATACCCCAATGATGCAGCAGGGGGCTGATGTGGTTCGCCAAAAAGGGCTCGCCGACCCAGCCGAGGCCCAAGCTCGCCAAGGTGATGCCGAGTTGGGTTGCGGAGAGTGCGGCGTCGAGGCGTTTCGTGGCGCGCAGGGCAAGCTTCACCCGCCACCCCCCCTTTTTGGCGAGCGGGCGCAGCTGGCTCGCCCGGACTTTGACGAGCGCGAATTCAGCGGCGACGAAGAAACCGTTGGCGGCGACCAGAAACAAAATGACGAGGGTTTCGAATGCAATGCCCAGGAAGGTCGTCATGTCGTGCCGGGAAGATAGGTGAATTTATCGAGTCCGCCAGCATTCGATTTGAGCAGGTCGTGATCCAGGCGGAAGAACAGGTTCTTTCCGCGGGCGAGTTGACTCGCACGGCTCAACGCGGAGCAGTCGGACGAACCCGTACCTTTCAAATTTGTAAGGTTCAGGCAAGCGGCAGGAAGGGCGGGTGTGCGATCTTCGCCGCGTTCTTAAACGAAAACTTCAACCGCCTTTCAGTTTTTATGAATAATAAAGTCTCTCCTGTTCGTCGTAGCGTCGCGATCATCGCGCTCGCTCTTGCGGGCTCGGTCGGCGCCGTGTGGTCCGCCTCCGCGCTGAACGCCAGCCCATCTGTGTCGGTCAAAGTCGACGACAAACCCATTCCGGCGAACAATGCTTCACCGCTGGGCGCAAGCTACGCGCCCATTGTGAAGCGAGTCGCGCCGAGTGTCGTCAAGGTTCTGGTCACGGAGCGGGCGAAAAACGTTCCCGTTCAGGATTTGAATCCGTTGTTCAACAATCCCGGATTCCGGGAGTTTTTTGGCGATCAATTTGGCCAGCAATACGGTCAGGGACGCCGTGGCGTCATGCGCCAGCCGCAGCAGGAAGGTCTCGGCTCAGGCGTGATCGTGAGTGCTGACGGTTATGTTCTGACGAACAGTCACGTCGTAAAAGGCGCCGATACGATCAAGGTAACGCTTGGCGACGGTCGCGAGTTGACGGCCAAGGTCGTGGGCACCGATCCACAAACCGACCTCGCTGTTATCAAGATCGATGCGAAGGATCTGCCAGCGATCACCTTTGCAGACAGTGATGTCGTCGAAGTGGGCGACCGGGTGCTTGCGGTGGGCAATCCATTCGGTATCGGCGAAACGGTGACGAGCGGAATGGTGAGCGGTCTTGGTCGGGCGACGCTCGGCCTCGACTACGAAGATTTTATCCAGACGGATGCGGCGATTAATCCGGGTAATTCCGGTGGCGCGCTGGTTGACGCCGAGGGCCGCTTGGTGGGCGTTAACACCGCGATCCTCAGCCGCACCGGCGGCTTCCAAGGCATCGGCTTTGCGATCCCATCGAACCTTGCGCGTAACGTCATGGAGCAACTGGTCACGAAGGGTAAAGTCGTTCGCGGCTACCTGGGCGTGAGCGTGCAGGACATCAGCCCTGCGCTGGCCGATCAGTTCAAGTTGTCCACCCGCTCAGGCGCGCTGGTCGCCGAAGTCTCTTCGGGCAGTCCGGCAGAGAAGGCCGGAATCAAGGGCGGCGACGTGTTAACCAAGTTCAACGGAAAAAATATCAAAGATGCGCGCAATCTGAAACTCTCCGTAGCGACCGTCCTGCCGGGCACCAAAGTTCCGGTGGAGGTGCTGCGCGACGGAAAGGATCTCAAGGTTGATATTGCCATCGGCAATCAGCCCCATCGCTTGCTCGCGGGCGGCCGAGATTCCCAAGACGATACCGATCAGGGTGATTTAGCGCAGGATGACACCGGAACGTTGAACGGGGTTGGCGTGGGCGATATCGATGCGCAGACCCGCCAGGAATTCGACATTCCGGCCAAGGTCCATGGCGCGCTCGTCACCACTGTCGATCCCGATTCCGCTGCGGCTGCGGCCGGTCTTCAACCCGGCGATGTTATTCTCGAGATCAATCGTCATCGGGTGAAGAACGCGGATGACGCGGTGAAGCTGACGGAAAAAACCGAATCCAAGAAAACCCTGCTGCGAGTGTGGAACCAACGTGGTTCGCGCTTCGTGGTGGTCGACGAGACGGAACCGTCAGGCAACTCCTAATCCCGAAACTTTGGTAGAGATGTCAGGTGTGTGTTGATGTGCGCAGTTAAAGTCAGGTGAACAGCTCCGGGCGGCAGCGCCCGGAGCTTTTAATTTTCGGAACGGCCCGCTCGGAGATCGGGCCCCACCAGCTTAACCGAGTTCGCGTCGGCCTAGCCTTTGCTCACCAACATAACCGGAAGAGCGGGTAGGTCGACCTCCGGGCGGGCCGTTTAACTTTCCTGGCTACCAGAGATAGCGAGAGAAGCCCTGATCGTACGGGGCGCATCTGTGAGTTGTCGGTGGCGGTCGGCCATCGTAGCGCGGGCATCTT
>DAITQE010000599.1:0-3111 GCA_036833235.1 Opitutus sp. | reverse complement strand
AGCGTCACGCAACCGTCGAGGACTCGCGCCTCGCCGTGACCGGCGAAGCGCCGGCGCCAGGGCCCGGTGGGGCGCGCAGTGCCCGCAGCAGCGAGCGCTGCCGCGGGAACGTACGATGCCTTGCCCACGGAATGCGACGGATCCACGACCACCGGTGCCCAGGTTTTTTCTTTCAATAGCGGCGTGATGCTCTCGTCGGGGTGATTTCGATACCCATCGAGCGTTGGCGTCGTACCGCGCGGGCACAGAATCACGTTGGGATTCCCAAACGCCGCGATGTACTCGCCCGCGGAAATGAATTCGCTCAACGGTCCCATGTGAATACTGCGCTTCAGCAACACGCAGGTATTCGAACCCGCGATCGCTCGGCCGATTTGGCGTAGCAGCGCATAATTCAGGGCGTTGCGCGCGCCCACCTGGAGCGCCGCCACACCAGCGTCGAGCGCCAGTTTGATCTGCGGTTCGTCCATGACTTCCGTATCGACGGGCAACCCCGTGCGCCGTGACGCTTCCATCAAAATGTCCATCGACTTCGCGTCGCCTTGAAAGCTGTACGGATTGGTGCGCGGCTTCCACACGCCGCCGCGCAGCACGTGTGCGCCCGCTTCCTTCACCGCCTGCGCGGTTTCATAGAAATAATTGGGATTCTTGGGATCGATCGTGCACGCGCCGGCGATGATGAGTAATTCTTCGCCGAGTCTAACCCCTCCGAGCGAAATGCGATGCGTCGCCAGATCCGACCGTTTATCCATCAGCTTGAAAGGAGACTGAATCCGATCGATCCGATCAACGTAACTGAGCCCTTCGAGTCGGTTGATCATCAACTCATCGCGTTCGTCGCCCACGATCGCGTAGATTGTGCGGACTGCGCCGATGATCGGCTGAATCTTGCAGCCGAACTCGGAAACGATCGTCGTTACTTCGGCGAGTTGCTCGGGCGCGAGGCGATTGGATTTGGGAAGAATCATGAGATGCGCGGGTTGATAAAACAGAAGAGCCGCCTGAAGGAAGGCGGCTCGTGCGAGAATCGGGTTGAACTGGAAATTCAGGATTCGCGACGACCGCCAGCGAGTGGCCAGGCAAAAAAAGTCAGGTACCCAAAATAGAAATAGAAGCCGGTCGTGGCATTCATCACGCGGATGAAATGCTGGTCGTAGCGTCTTTGTCAACGTCATGGGCGTCACCGACGCCCGACGGACGGCGCAAAGCTGATTCCGAGCGATCATTCAAACCCACGGGCGGGACGCCCGTGCCACGTGGCATGGGCGTCTCGCCCATGTCCTCAAGCCGGCGGCGATCCCGCGCCGGCGTGTGGGTCTTCCCATTCTACATGGGTCGGTGTAGGTGGCGCGCTTGTCGCGCAACGTTCGTTCACCTGCGATGAGTTGCGCGGCAAGCGCGCCACCTACCTCTGAGTACTCGCGAGCCGAGCTCGCCGCCTCTAACGCATCCGGATCCGCAATACGAACGTTCCGCTACACCAACCCGCTGAACTCCGCGGGCAGCGGCGCTTTCGCAGCGAAGGCGTGGGTTTTTCCTTTCCACGTGTAATCGAAGCGGGTCGCAAATGAATGAAGGAAAAGCCGCTTTTCTCCCGTGCGCTTAGCAAACTCGCGGTTGCGTCCAAAATCTCCATACGTCTGGTCACCCACGATCGGCAGGTGACGCTTGGCGCATTGCACGCGGAGTTGATGGCTTCGTCCCGTTCGTGGCTCGAGCTG
Source organism: Opitutus sp. (assembly GCA_036833235.1). Lineage (GTDB taxonomy): Bacteria > Verrucomicrobiota > Verrucomicrobiia > Opitutales > Opitutaceae > Opitutus. Next base: position 1,390 of record DAITQE010000599.1, on the reverse strand, counting down.
GATCAGCGCGAGCGCGCCCTCGCCCACTCCGCGCGACCGGACAACCGTCATGCGACTTTCAGCCGGAACTCGGCCAGCGTCAGTGGCCGTACGAATGAGCCCGCCCTTTTTCTGCACGGCCACCATGTCGCGCCAAAGCTCCACGGGTTTCGGCGGTTTCCCGAAGACGAGCGCCTGATAAATTTTTGCGACCTGCTTGCGCTTGAACTGCGCGCGGATTTCACCCGCCAACGCTTCATCCGCCGCGACGAGAATCACGCCCGACGTCGCCGAATCGAGTCGATTGAGCAGCCACAGCCGGCGCGGTTCCTTCGTCTCATCAGCTGTCCACGAGTAGCACTCGGCCGCTGCATCGTAGTGGGTCGTGAGCAAACAGCGCGGTTGATCCCGAGCTTCGTTCGGATGTGAGAGCACGCCTGCCGGCTTGCTGAGCGCTGCGAGCCCGTTGCAGTCACGGACGAGCACCTCGACGCCACGCCCGAGCGGCGCCGCCGCCCAGAAGCTTTCGGCGCCAGCGCTCACTGATAGTAGAATGCGATCGTTAACTCCTGCGACGCTCCGAGCACCGTCTTCATGTCCTCGGTCCATTCACCGTAGGGCGCACGGCTGGTAATTGCGCTTACGCACGACTGCTGGCCTTGGTTTCCCGCCGTCCCTTCCACATTCACGATCGCGCTGATCGCTCCTTTGTCGTCCATCTTGAATTTCACAATGACGTGAGTTCCCTGTGTTGGATAAATCCGACTCTCGACAAGGATGCGCTCCCACTGAATCTGAATCACATCGAGCATCCGGTGAAGGTAGGCCCCGTAATTACTGAACTGGGCGCTTATGCCAATAATTCCGGTGTTCTGCGTTCCAAATTTGTTTTCTTCAAAAATGGCCGGGCGGACTTGCTGTTGCTTCACGATCTGCGGCCGAGCGCGCGGCCGTTGTGGATCGATCTGCGGCTGCACCGCCGTGGCGCCTTCGACGAGCGGCGCGTCTTTAGCTCCTTCAACTTTTTCGGGAACGGCCGTCGATGTATCCGCTTTGTTGGCGATGTTGCTCCCGTAGGCGTTCGGGTCCTCACCCCCGGTCTTTTCAAAACCACTCAGTGGATTTTGCTCACGTTTCGGCGCCGTGACGACCGTCTCGGATGGTGGAGTAACAGGCGCGGGCGGCGCGGGCAATTCCTCCACGGGCTTCGCGAGCTGACCTGTCACAATCTGGTTCGAATGAATCTCTTTCTGCCCTTCGAGCGCCGGCTTTTCACTCTTGCCGTCGGGGGTCGGCTTTTCTTGCGCAGCCTGTTGGTTTTGCGCGGCGAAATTATTAGTCTTGTCCGGCACGTTGTCCGGCGCATTCGGGTTGGTCTCGACGAAGTTAGCCGGTGGTGGCGGCTTCGGGA
>DAITQE010000598.1:0-3124 GCA_036833235.1 Opitutus sp. | reverse complement strand
CCGCTGCAGTCGGTCGCTCCAGGCCAGTTTGCGACTGTCGGGCGACCAGAGCGGGCGATAATAATACGTATCGGCATCGCGCGTCAGTTGACGCGGCGCTTCGGTGCCGACCTGCGCACGCACGTAGAGTTCATTTTCGCCGGTCGCATCGGAAATGTACGCGATCCATTTTCCGTCGGGTGACCAGACGGCGTCGCGTTCGTGGACGCCGGGCGTTTGCGTGAGGTTGCGCGTGGCGCCATCCTTTGCTGGAACGGTGAAAATCTCGCCCCGCGCATCCACCGCGAGTCGCTTGCCATCGGGAGCGGGCTCGACGGTCGCAATCGATTTTGCGACGTTCGAGAGTTTGCTTCGCGCGGCCGCAAAATCTTCGTTCACGCTGATCGGCACGCGTGCGGCTTGCGCGGTGCCGGGATCGAATATCCAAATCTCACCGGCCTGTTCAAAGACGATTTTCCCGCCGCCGAGTGACGGAAATTTGATATCAAATTCTTTGAAATGCGTGTGCTGCGCGGTCTGTTTCGTCGCCAGAGCGTAGCTGAACAGATTCAGGTGTCCGTCGCGGTCCGATAGAAAATAGATCCGGTTATCCGGACCCCACATCGGAATGATATCCTGTGCCTCGTTGTTCGTGATGTTTTCAATTGCGCCGGTTTTCAGGTCGAAGATCCATACGTCGTCCGCCTGCCCGCCGCGGTATCGTTTCCAGGTGCGAAATTCGCGAAAGATGCGGTTGTACGCGATCTTCGTGTCATCCGGGGAGAAGGACAGAAAGCCGCCACGAGGAACGGGCAACTGCTTCGGCAGGTCGGCATCGAGTCCGACGGTGTAGAGTTGCCCGATGAAATCGTTGAACGAGCGCATGCGGGAACGAAACGCGATTTCCGGCGTTTTGTTTTTCCACGCCATCACGAGATTGTTCGGCCCCATGCGGTCGGAGACGTCATCACGTCCAAGCGTCGCGGTATAGGTGAGCCGCTTGGGCACGCCGCCGACCGCGGGCATCACGTACACTTCGGTGTTGCCGTCGTATTGAGCCGTGAAGGCGAGTTGGCTTCCGTCCGCCAAGAACCGCGGAAACATGGCGTATCCCGGACCGTCTGTCAGCCGCCGCGCGATGCCACCGCCGATTCCCACGGTGTAGAGCTGGCCTGAATACGAGAAAACGATGTCTCGTCCGTTGGTCGCGGGAAAGGGGTTTCCGCGGCGGGTTCCGCCGCGGAAATTGTGGAAGCCCAGAGCAGCAGGAGTGCAGGGAGTGGCGTTGCGAAGAATTTTCTCATGCGCGCAGACAATTCGATTCAACGCGCGGCACAAACCGGAATTTTGCTCGGCGATCATTCTGCTGCGCCTGTGCCGCCGTGGCCGGAACGAATGGAAAGATTCACCACAAAGACACTGAGACACAAAGCCCGGAGTTCCTATTCTCCGGCTCTTCTCCGACGCATTTCTATCCGTGCTCATCCGCGAGATCCGCGGCTAAACGGTTGAGGCTGGGCCTCGCTGATTCAGCTCAGGAATCCGCGAGATCGGTGAGCATCTTCAAATATCCGCTATAAAGTGTGATCACAAAATATCCAACAGCGCCGGCCACCACGAGAAACATGACGGCGGGGTAAAACATCGTCGAAAGAGTCAGCGCGCGGTTCGCCTGTTCTTGATACTGTGCGGCCAGCCGGAGGAGATTTTCGTCAACTTTCCCCGTGGATTCGCCGGTGCGATACAGCGCAACAAAGTCGCTCGGGAAGCACCGCCACTCGCTCATTTTGGAACTCGGCGCGGCTCCGCGGGCCACGACCGCCGCCATCGCCTCGGAGGCAATCTTCAATTTCGACGACCGGCTGATGATTCCCATGGTCGCCCACGCGCGACCGATCGGTACGCCAGCCTCCAGGAAAATTCCCAGGGCGAACGCCAGATCCGCCAGCGCTTGGGCGCGCGCGTAGCCCGCGACGAACGGCATCGCGCTCGCGATGCGCGCAGTGATCGGACTCTGCCGTCGAACCATCACCCACACGGCGAGCGCCACGACCCACAACGGAATGATCGTCAGTGCGAGCCCACGGACATACGCCGTGCTGCTCCAAATGAAGCCTTTTTCCCAATCGATCATGCGTACGAGCGGGAGCAGCAGCAGTCCGAAATGCAGAATCGCGGCGGGGTAGAGACAGGCGAGGAGGATGCGAAGTTTCGCCGCGCCGAGTTGAGCGTGACGGCTCGAAAGCGCGCGCAACGTCCGCGGCAACTGTCCGGTTGACGCAGATGCGGCAAGAACGAGGCGATCGGCCAGCGGCATCCAGGGAGCTGCGGCCGAAAACGTATCGTCGATCGTTCCGCCTGCGTCCACGACGACGGACAGTTTGTTTAGGTCGGCGGCTGATACGCCCAAACCGTGCGACAACCGCAAGGCCTCGGGGAATGACACGCCCGCATCGAGTTGCTGTGCGAGCTGATGATACCAAGCGGAAAGTTTACGATGACCAAGCGGCATGAATAGCGGGCACAACGGAGTAATCGGTCTTTCCGCCCGCAACGACAGCTATTTCTCCCCGGGACGTGACAGCTTAAGAGAACGGCCTGCTGACGTCGGCGGTGTTTGCCAGTGACTGTTCGCCTGCGCTGGCGCGGCTCTGGGCGACCAGACCGCGGCGACGCGCGGCGTGGAGACGAACCGGACCAAACCAAGCCTGACCTACAGTGTAAGAAACCGTGCCGACGAAATAGGCAGGTTTAACCGCAGGGAGGCGTGATTCATGCCGACTGTTCCCACATTCATGCCAACGAGTTTACATCTGTAAGAAAATTCACGGTGACTCTGGCGGTTCTATGCCGACGTTTCAGCAGATTCATGCCAACAGATTTACACCAAGACTGGCCGCGCCGGTGAATCTCCACCACACGCATCGGTGAGCTGCACGCTGGCCACGTGATCAAGAAACCGAATCGACCGATCTGTATTGGAGATTACTTAGCCACCTCTTGACGGCTGCCCTCAGGTGTTGGCGTAGAAATCGCTGGCAAGGAAGCGCGAGGTCGGTGCGAAGTTCATTTGCTGCGTGCATGCTGGTTGGCGTGCAGCCGAGGGGATTCGGCCTTTTTGCCGGCAATATCCCGATCCGAACCC
>DAITQE010000597.1:0-3125 GCA_036833235.1 Opitutus sp. | reverse complement strand
CCATCGACCACGCCCGCGCACGTCGCGGTCGCCTTGCGCCCGCCGAAATCGGTCGCCGCCGTCCCGGACATCAGCGACGTGATCCCGATCGAGCACATCACGATCATCACCGCCGCCCAGCCCACGACCGTCGGCTGATCGAACAGCACCACCGACATCGCCGTCGCCAGCACGAGCACGATCCCGCACAACATCGCCGCCGGCGGACCGCGCCGCGATTGGAAAAAATGGTCGGAAATCAGTCCACCCGCGAATCCGCCCACCACGCCGAACAGGAACAGCAACAGTCCCCAGTGTTGCACGAAGAACTGACCGCCCAACTGTTTCGTTTCGGTCGCAAATAATGGATACCATTGCGTCATGCTGTAGCGGAAGACGCCCGACGTCAGCTCGACGCACGCGATGAGCAGCATGAGCGGGTTGGCGAAAATTTTCCCGAGCAGGTCGAGTACGGAAAACTCGAGGTGCATGTGCCCCGACGACGCGTCGCAGGTGTCGAAGTGCGCAAAGCCCGCCTCCTCCGGCGTGTCTTTGATGAGCCACAAATCCAGCAGCGCCCAGCCGAACAGCAGCACGGCCGGAATGAAAAACACCGACCAGATCGCATCAACGCTCCCGCCCGTCGGCACGAACAGCCTTCGCAGCATCGCTTGCAGCCACCCGCCGCTGCTCGCCGGCACCGCTTTCGTCATGCCGACGATCGCCGGTCCCCAGTCGAATGCGAGATACACGCCCGCCGAAATCAGCGTGCCGAAAATCGCGCCGAATACGCCCCGTTCGCGCACGTGGAACCAGTAGGCTTTGACCTTGATAATGGACATCGCGCCGTAGCTTTGGAAATACATGTTGACCGCATAGAGCGCGGAAAACGTCACGACCAGGTTTACGTGCCAGTGCTGCACAAGAATCCCCCACGTGAGCACGCCGAGTGCGAGGTTCGCCACCGCCGCCCCCGTTGCCGCAATGATAATACCGCGCTTGCCGCCAAGTTTCTTGTCGATCAGCGGACCATTGATGAGAAACGACAGGGCATACGTCCACGTGCCGATGCCGAAAATGATCCCGAGATCCTCTTTCGACATCAGCGTGCCAAGCGCGCTCTTCGCCACAATCACGTTGTAGCGCCCCATGCACAGGAACGCGTAAGTCAGCCCGAGTGGAAACCAGTTGATGAACCGCCGGCTCAAAAACCATCGGCCATGCTTGAGCGGGTTACTGTAGAAATAGATGCCGACGATAATCGCGAGACAGAGAAGAACGATGCTGAGCGACATGAAGAAGATTCACTAAACGACACGCTGAACGTAAACGGTGGCCACGCCCCAGCGGTGAAGCGTGAATTTTCCGACTGCGCCGTCTTATCGAAACGAGTCGCCGGTGCACGGTAAAACTGAGTTTTTCTTGTGACAACGCCATGACAGGCGCGCGGCCTTTCCTCGAGACTGCACTCGGAAAGGAGGCGCGCCGCACGGCCAGCCGTCGTGTTTGTAGTCCCCGCCCTCAGAGAATTCGACCCGCGAACCGCCTGAAGGCAGAAACATCCCGCATCCTCGCTCAGATCGTGACGCGTCGCATGCTTGCGCGGGCGGCCCGTTTCCTGCACGACGACTCTTCGCATGAACGCCACCATCGACTCGTTTCGACGCACCAAGATCATTTTTACGCTCGGTCCTGCCACGGAAGGAGAACCGATGCTCGAAAAATTGATCGTCGGCGGCGCCGATATCGTCCGTTTGAACATGGCTCACGCCACCCACGATTGGACCCGCAAGATCATCCGTCGCATCAGGGCCATCAGCGCACGAGTCGAACGTGAGGTAGCAATCATGATGGATATCAAAGGCCCTGAAATTCGCACAGGAGACCTCGCCAATCCGATCGATCTCGCACCAGGGGAAATTTTCGACTTCACGGTTCAACCTGCCGCCGGTGGCGAATCCGCACATGAAGTCCGCTCGGTGGACGTAAATTATCGCGATCTCGTCAACGACATCCAGGTCGGCGACACGGTGCTCGTCGACAACGGTTTGATTCGGCTCGAGGTGCTCGAGAAAGACGCTGCCCACATCCGCTGCCGCGTGCTCATTCCCGGCCAGCTGAGTTCCCGGCGCCACATCAACTTGCCAGGTGTTCGCGTGAATCTCCCGGCCTTCACCGAAAAAGATCGTGCCGACACGCTCGTCGGCATCGAGGAGGGCATCGACTTCGTGGCGCTGTCATTCGTGCGCGAAGCCAAAGACGTCACCGATCTGCGCACGTTCCTCGGTGACCACAAATCGAAGGCTCGGATCGTCGCGAAAATCGAAGACCAGTCCGCCATTACGAACCTGGACGAAATCGTACGCGCCTGCGATGGCCTGATGGTCGCGCGCGGCGATCTCGGCATTGAATGCCCGTTTGAGGCGCTGCCCGTCATTCAACGTCGCGCGGTCCGCGCATGCATTGCGCAAGGTCGCCCGGTCATCGTCGCCACGCACATGCTCGAATCGATGATCAACCAGCCCGTCCCCACCCGCGCCGAGATCACCGACGTCGCAAATGCCGTTTATGAGCGCTCCGACTGTGTGATGCTTTCGGGCGAAACCACGGTTGGCAAATATCCGTGGGAATGTGTGCAGATGCTCGATAAAATTTCCCGTCGCATCGAAGCCGAGAACGACCCGAACCACGAAGAGCCCGCCGTTTTCACGAGTGAGCGCATGAAGGTGCTGCATTCCGCCGTCGTCCTCGCCAACGAATTTCCTCATTCCAAAATCATCACGTTCACGCGTCATGGATTTATGGCGACAGGGCTGGCCGCGCTGCGTCCGACCGCAGCGCCGATCTTCGCGTTCACTCCGTCACTCGAGCTGCTGCGACAGCTGCGGATTCTGCGCGCGGTTGAACCGTTCCTCCTCCCGTTTGCAAGCGAACCGGACGTCACCATCGAAAACGCGGTCGCCGTGCTCCGGCGTTTACACCGCATCGCCACGGGCGACAAACTCATCGTGGTGACCGATATTCTTTCGCAAGACCGTCTGATTGACTCGGTGCAGCTCCGTCACGTGCAGTGACGCACGGCTCAAGGAAACGCACTAAATCCTTGAGCCGGTCCATCCCGGCCGTTTGCTCACGGCGTTTCATGC
>DAITQE010000596.1:0-3126 GCA_036833235.1 Opitutus sp. | reverse complement strand
CAACAACGGTGCGGATGCGACGCCGTCCGATCCGCAAAATTCGAAATATGTCGCCGGAACCACTGTCGCCCAGAATACGATCGCCTGGGGTCCCGCCGTGCAGATCAGCCGACACGCGCGTCTATTGAAGCCTGGCAATCACTCGGTCGGTCGTGAGTTCAACGCCCAGGCCATCCAGACCTACGCGGCTGGCCCGGACTTCAAAATCGTCAACAACACGTTTTGGAGCTACACCGCCCGCAATACACTGAGCACTTATTATTATTCGGAGATCATCGATCCTTCCTGGTTCGCGGAAAACCGCACCGAGTTGATTTTCAACAAGCCGTTCGTCTCGCTCAATACCGGTCTCGACCTGCGTTATCAGCACACGGAGGCCTACGACGATTATTCATTTGAACCGGCCAACGCGTGGGACCTCACCAAGGATCTCAGCTACGTTGACGTCTATAACTCCGTCAATTTTCCCGCGCCCAATTTCTTCGACTTTGGCGCAGAGCTGCCCGTCCCGGGCTGGCCCGGCCGCTACGCCACGCCCGGTACCGCGAATGGCGATACGAACGACAGTCACGCTACGACCGTCGGCCCCTTTGCCCAGGCCACGTGGAAGCTTACGGAGAAATTCAGCATCGTGACTGGCGCGCGCTACGATTTCATTAGCGCCCACGTCCGCGAGCCGCTGAAGTCCACCCATCCGGAGGAAAGCATCAGTATCGCCGATCCGAATTACAATGGCAGCCTGGTTTTTAAGCCGACTTCCGCTTCGAGCGTCTATGTCACCTACAACTACAGCAAAAATATGTCCGGGGCGGTGGGTAATGGCGGAGGCGTTACTGGTTGGGACGGCAACGGCGGTGAATTCCTCGACAAGGAAAACTTCAAGCAGCCCGCGGAGCTGCTCGAGGTAGGTTCGAAGTACGCGCTCATGCAGAGCAAAATGTTTTTGAACTTCGCGCTCTACACTCAAAAACGTACTGCTAAGGCCACCAGCAGCAACGATATTACGGAATTCAAGACGAAGGGCTTTGAGGTGGAGCTGAACTACCAGCCTAACAAGCATCTTTATAGCACGCTTTCCTACACCTATATCGATGCGAAATCCACGCAGACCTTCCAATACGGCCAGTACGGCGGCGCCTCCGAACTCGTCGGCGACGAGGCTGTCGTCACCGGTGGCGTGGGTCGCACGGCCGGTCTGCCCCGCAGCCAGTTCAACGGACTCATCTCCTATTCATTGGACAACGGCCTGGGATTTTCGGCAAATACTCTGGTCACCAGCCCGATCAACAACAACACCGCGGGTACGATCGTCATCCCATGGCAGTTCGAAATTGATGCCAGCATCTTCTATCACTGGAACAAAGCGTGGGACTTCCGGGTGAGCGTCGGCAACGTGACCGATGAGAAGAACTGGGCTCCGCCGAATTCCGTCTATGGTAACGGCTCGATCCTCGCGCTCGCCGGCACCACGGTCTCGTTCAATGCCAAATACAACTTCTGAATCTGAACGCGTAGCCGCCTAACACATACACACACCGCGTTCGTGTCATTGAGCCGCCTCCACTATTGGAGGCGGCTTTTTTGCGCAACGACAACGACGCAAGCACTGGGCGCTGAGTTTAGGTCAGCTGGCGTGCCGGCTGCTAACGAAACCCCGTGCAACAATATCCCTCGCGTGACGCGGCACCCACGCTGGTCTATGGCTTGGAATCGAAACCACCGCTCGGAGTCGCCCTCTTGGTCGGCGCTCAGCACGTATCTGCCATGGTGGTGGGCACGATCACGCCGCCATTGATTCTCGCGGGCGTGCTGAAATTTCCGCCACAGACGACGGCGTATTTTATCAGCGTGGCGCTGTTGTGCTCTGCGATTGGAGCGTTGCTGCAATGTCGCCAACGCGGCGTACTCGGCTCCGGTTTGCTGAGCATAACGGGAACGAGTTTCTCGTTTCTGAGTCCCCTCATTCAAGCAGGGCAGATCGGAGGTCTGGCGCTGATGTTCGGGATGTCATGCGTCACAGCGCCGATCGTTATTCTTTGCGCGCCATTTATCTCCCGGCTGCGATCGGTCTTTGCGCCCGTCGTTTCAGGAACTGTGGTTTTGTTGATCGGCGCGTCGCTGATTCCATCCGCGTATTACGGTCTCGCGACACCCATGCGACCGGATGCGCCAGTGTGGTGGGGACTCGCCGTTGCCGTGACGACAATAAGCGTGATTATTGCCGCGCAAGCGATCGGCAAACCATGGCTGCGGATTTCTGGCGCAGCGCTCGGTGTGCTCGCGGGCTGTGGACTTTGTGCGCTGCTCGGCGGGTTGAAGCCGCCGCCGGCGGACGTGTCAGAGGCGTGGCTAACGCGGCCGGAGTTATTGCCGCACGGATTCGCGTTTCGTTGGGAACTCGTGCTGCCGTTCACATTCGTTTATCTCGTTTCCATGCTCGAAGCGATCGGCGACATGACCGCGACGGCGCAGTTATCGGGTCTGGCGACATCGGGCGCGCAGCACTGGAAACGCCTTTCAGGCGGCGTGCTGGCCGATGGGCTGTTGAGCACGACCTCAGCGTTATTCGGGGGATTTCCCAGCGCGACCTACGCGCAGAATAACGGTGTGATTCAGATCACAGGCGTCGCGAGCCGCCGCGTGGCCTACGTCATGGCCGCGATGCTTGCGGTGCTCGGACTCGTGCCAGCGGTGGGACGATGGGTGACGGCCATGCCGCCGCCGGTGCTCGGCGGGCTTGCGCTGCTCATGTTCGGTTTGGTCGCCGTATCGGGATTGCGATTACTAGTGACTGCCGGGCTGGGACAGCGGGAAGGTATCATCGTGGCGCTGGCGCTTGGGGTTGGCCTCGGCCTGCCAACGCAGCCCACGCTGCTGGCGGGGCTGCCTCCGGCGCTCCACTCGCTCTTTGAGTCCGGCATATCGGCAGGCGGATTGACGGCGCTGCTGCTGAACTTTCTGTGGCCTGCGAAAACACCTGTGATCGAGTCCGCGCCAGCAGAGTTGTCGACGCGATGAGTGTGCAATCGCCGTCCAACATCGGCTGAGGGGCGCATCTGCCGGTTGGCGGCGGCGGTCGGCCATCGTAGCGCGGGCATCTTGCCTGCATCTTCCCTTTGCAGGATG
>DAITQE010000595.1:0-3148 GCA_036833235.1 Opitutus sp. | reverse complement strand
GCCTGCGACGATCCATTTTGGCCACAAAAAGGCACAAAAAATCGCAAAAAAAGACCTCCGCTTTTGTGCATTTTCGCGCCTTTTTGTGGCCATACCGTTTGTCGATCTCCGGTTGCGGCGGAGCGGTGCTAGTATTCCGTGGGCTTTCCCTTTCTTTATGAAAATAATCCGATTTGTCGTTCTTCTCGTCGGGCTTTCCGCGGCGGCTTTCGCCGCGGACAAACCGCTTTTCAAGCTCACCGTACAACTCGACTGGGTTCCGGAACCCGAGCACGGCGGCTTTTATCAGGCGCAGGCTCTCGGCTTTTTCAAAGCCGAGGGTCTCGACGTCACCATTCTGCCGGGAGGCCCCAACGCATTCGTGATGCCAAAAATCGCCACCGGGCAAGCCGACATCGGCCAGGCTGACAGCACCAACACGCTCCTGCAGCAGGCCGAGGGTTTGCCGGTCGTGCAGTTCGGCGCCGTGTTCCAAGACGATCCGTCCGGCTTGCTCGTCAACGCAGACAGCTCCGTTCGGCGCTTCGAAGATTTGCAGGGGAAAACCATCGTCGCCCGACCGGAATGGGCGTTCATCAAATTTCTCCAAAAGAAATACGGCGTCACGTTTTCGATCGTTCCCCAGAACTTTTCTGTCGCCGCGTTTCTCGGCAACAAGGAGGCGATCCAGCAGGGCTATTTTATCGCGGAGCCTTACCATATCACGCACGCCGGCGGCAAAATGCCGCGCTTTCTCTCCACGTGGGACGCCGGATTTCGCGCCTACGCTGTGCTGGTGACCAATCGCAAATTCGCGCGTGAACATCCGAAGGAACTGCGCGCTTTCATGCGCGCTTACATCCACGGCTGGCGAAGCTACCTGGACGATAATCCCGCGCCGGCGCATAACGCGCTCAAGCAGGCGAACCCCAACAACACCGACGACTTCATGGCGTTTTCCCGCAAAGCGATTATCGATGCGCGTCTTGTAACTGGCCGGGACGCGAACGGCGGTCCGAAGCAGATCGGACGTCTCGATCCCGCACGTTTCGCCACGCAAATTCAGCAACTGGAAGAACTCGGGATTTTGAAAAAAGGAAAAGTCACCGCCGAGTCAGCGATGACGACGGCGTTCCTGCCGTAGCTCGCGGCATGCGCACGGTTGAGTAGTCAGGAAGGCGCAACAGCGCGAACGCCGCCGGAATGGTCCGGCTCCTCCCTGGGAGCGCGGGCGTCCCGCCCGCTTTTGCATGATGTAGCCGGCCTCGCTGAGGCCGGATCCGGGGTCGCCGCCCCCGACTACACCATCCTGCGGGCGAGACGCCCGCGCTCCCAGGAGAGTCGCCTCATCGGACTCTCAGCTCCAGAGTCTCAGTTCTCAGCTTCTCGATTCTCAACTCTTTCGTCCGCCTTTTCGCACGCCACGATTTGTCATTCCGACCGAATCGAGGAATTAGAACGACAGGCGTATTCATGACAACGAACCCGTCGAGTGTGCGTTACGTTGCAGGCGTCCCACCCGCTTCCCCCGAGTCGCGGATCGATGATCGAAATAGCTTCGCGTTCAGCGCGTTTGTTTTTCTCCGTTTACTGGCCCTCGTTCACCTCGTCGCATTCATTTCTTTCTGGGTTCAACTCTCGGGGTTGGTGGGGCCGCACGGCATTCTCCCGGCTTCCGCTTTTCTCTCCGCTGTGCGCCAACAGCTGGGGACCGACGCGTACCTCGCAGTCCCCACCCTCTGCTGGATTTTCGGGGCTAACGTCTTTCCTCACGTGCTCTGCGCGGTCGGCGTCGTCGCTGCCGCGCTCCTCTTCATCGGAATTCTTCCCGCGGTTTCGCTCGCAGTGTTGTGGGTCTGCTACCTGTCGCTCGTTGGGATCGGCCAGATATTTTTCAGTTTTCAGTGGGACATCCTTCTTCTGGAAGCCACGTGGCTCGCTGCGTTGATGGCCCCAAAGGCCGTCCTGCCGCGCTGGCGTTTGAGCGCTCCGTCACCGTTCCCGCGCTGGCTGCTGATTTGGCTGCTCTTCCGCCTGACATTTCTGTCTGGAGTCGTAAAGCTGACGAGTGGCGATCCGACGTGGCGAAATCTCACCGCGCTCACGTTTCATTACGAAACGCAGCCGCTGCCGAATCCACTGGCGTGGTGGACGCATCAGCTCCCGGTTTCTTTTCACCGTGTGACGTGCGCGGTGACCTTCGCGATCGAGCTGCTGGTCCCGTTCCTTCTTTTCGCGCCACGCAGGCTACGGCACATTGCCGGTTTGCTGCTCATCGCGCTGCAGCTTGGAATCGCGGCGACGGGAAACTTCGCGTTCTTTAATTTCCTCACCATCGCACTCTGCATTCTGGCGTTCGATGATCGTTGCTGGCGCGCTCTGCCGCTTATCGGTCGCGCAGCGTCACGTTTGCTCTCTGCAGAGTCCACCGTGATTCAACCTCCCCGCACCTATTCGGCCGTGCGAATCACCGCCATTGCCGTTGTGCTTTATTCCGTGATGCTGGCCATTCCCGTGGTCACCCCGATCCGGCGCTTGCCCGCCGTTTTTGGTTACTTCTATCGAGGCGCAGCGCCCTTTTACCTGGTGAACAACTATGGCCTGTTCGCCGTTATGACGACCGAACGTCCCGAACTGATCTTCGAGGGCAGCAACGACGGTCGCACGTGGCAGCCGTACGAATTCTTCCACAAACCGGGAGACCTGTCGCGCCGTCCGACGATTGTCGCGCCGCACCAACCACGGCTCGACTGGCAACTCTGGTTCGCCGCGCTTACTCCACCTGAGCAAAATCCCTGGGTTCTCTCCCTCTGCGAACATTTGCTTCGCGGCACGCCGCAAGTCTTGGCCTTCATTCGCAAAAATCCATTTCCCGAGCGACCGCCGCGCTTCATCCGCGTCGTGCGTTACGACTATCATTTCACCTCACTGGACGAGCGACGACGCACCGGCAACTGGTGGCGTCGCACCCCGCGCGACATCTACATCGCACCGGCCTCGTTGAAAGAAAAACTAAGTAACGATTCCGTTGAACCACGTATGGATACGGGTATGGATACGGATGAACAGGAGTAAAATCGCCGGAGCAAGGTCCGGGGCATTAGAGAAACCGATGTCTGGGGTCCGGGGAGCGCGCGCGTCTCGCGTGCCGGCTTGGGCGTCCCCGCCC
>DAITQE010000594.1:2273-3153 GCA_036833235.1 Opitutus sp. | reverse complement strand
GTCGGTGATCAACGTGAAATCCGGCGGACGCGGGCGGCTTTCCACCTTTTGTGCCGGCGTTTTCCTACTCATTCTGATCGTGGTGCTCGGCCGGTGGGTAAAACAAATCCCGATGGCCGCGCTCGTTGCGGTGATGTTCATGGTTTCCATCGGCACGTTCAACTGGGCCTCGTTCAAGAATCTTCGCGTGTATCCGAAATCCTCCAGCCTGGTCATGATCGCGACGGTCATTGTCGTGGTCGGCACACATAACCTTGCCCTTGGCGTCGGCGTCGGGGTGCTGCTGAGTGCGCTCGTCTTTGCGCGCAAAGTTTCCCAGCTTCTCGACATCACCGCGTCGCTTTCGCCGGACGGCACCGAGCGCACCTACGTGATCCGCGGCCAGCTCTTCTTCGTTTCCGCCAGCACGTTTGCCGACGCGTTCGATTTCCGCGAGGTCGTGAAGAAGGTTTGGATCGATGTCTCACACGCGCACTTTTGGGACCTCACCTCGATCAACGCGCTCGACAAGGTCGTCATCAAATACCGCCGCGAAGGCGCCGAAGTCGAACTCGTCGGCCTCAACGAGGCCAGCAAGACCATCGTCGATCGCCTCGCGATTCACGACAAACCCGGCGTGATGGACCAAGTTTCCGCTCACTAACCCCAAACCCCATGACTGCCATGCCTACCATTCTTTCCTGCACCGACGGCTCCGTCTATGCGCGCGGCGTCTACGACCACAGCGCCTGGGCCGCCGGTCGTCTCAACGCCGAAGTACATGTGCTCCACATGCTCGAACACCCCGAGAAACCGGATCATACCGACGTCTCCGGCACCATCGGGATGGACGCCTCCGCCGAACTTCTGGCCGAACTCGTCGCCCTCGCCGAGACACAGG
>DAITQE010000594.1:0-2263 GCA_036833235.1 Opitutus sp. | reverse complement strand
GGGCGGGTCGCGCAGGTGAAGGCGCGCGCCATCCTGGCCGAGGCGCAACGCCACCTTGCCGCCGGCGGTGTATCGAAAGTCGTGATCGAACAACAGCACGGTGCGCTGGTGGATTCCATCGAGCGTTTCGAGGCAACGGCCGACCTCGTCGTCATCGGCAAGCGCGGCGAGCACGCCGATTTCGCCAAGCTCCATCTCGGCAGCAACCTGGAGCGTGTCATCCGCAGCTGTCACCATCCGGTGCTGGTGGCATCGCGCGCGTTTCAGCCCATCGAGCGCATTCTGCTCGCCTACGATGGCGGCCCCAGCGTGCTGAAGGCGGTTGATTTCATCTTGCACAGCCCGCTGCTCAAAGGCGTGCACTGTCACATTCTCCGTGCGGGAAAAATCGACGACAATGCGCGTTATTATCTGGAGGAAACCGCCGGAAAATTGCGCGTTGCCGGCTATGAAGTCACCAGCCAGGCGATCGCCGGTCGGGCGGAAGAGGTCATCGCCGCGGCGGTCAACGAGCACGCCATCAACCTGCTCGTCATGGGTGCCTACGGCCACTCGCGTATCCGGCAGTTCATCATTGGCAGTGCGACCACGACGATGATCCGTACCGTGCATGTTCCCGTGCTGGTGTTTCGGTAGGACGCTGCGTTTTGATTCCGTTGGATCGTCGCGACGATGTCCTTCATCTTGTCGCTGGCCGTGCGATTCAGCTCTTCCTGCAGGACGCCGTCAGCCCTGCAGATAAAAAACGGGGGGCCTTTCATCAACCTCGACCTGCAACAGCGCCCGTCCGGACTCGAAATCGATACCGGCTCAAACGGTGGTCTGCGCATTCCGCCGATCTCGCGCCGCACTCGAATGGAAAGTGGAACTGCGGCTGGGCTCACTCGTCGCCGTGGTTGGCGAGGACGAGCGCGACATTGGCGGGAAGGCTGGATGCAGGCGTGGCAGCTTTGAAAGAGCAGGTGACGGCTTTGTTGGACAAGATCGCGGAGAAATCCCGGTCCGAAGCCAAATTTCTCGATGTCTTCATGGGCTTGGGAACCGTGTGCGGCGTTCTCATGGGGATCGGATTCGGCGTGTCCACGACGATCGCGGTCACCCGCCACCTTCGAGCGGTCAGCGCGCGGATGTGGGATGGCGCGGCCGAGGTGGCGAGCGCGGCGGGTCAAGTCGCCGCGTCCAGTCAACAGTTGGCGTCGGCATCGGGTAAACAGGCGGCTGCGTTGGCAGAGACGGGCACCGCGATTGCGGATGTCCATCGGATGGTGAAAGCGAACGCTAACGATGCGAATTCTGCCCAGACCATTTCTCAGCGGAACCGCGGCGCCTCGGATCAGAGCGCGAACGAAGTCGCGGCCATGCGCGTGGCCATGCAAGAGATTTCAATGGCGAGCGCCAACATTGCGAAAATCGTCAAGTCGATCGACGAAATCGCATTTCAGACGAACATCCTCGCGTTGAACGCCGCGATCGAAGCGGGCCGCGCGGGTGAAGCGGGCGCAGGATTTGCGGTCGTGGCCGAGGAAGTGCGCTCGCTGGCCGGCCGCTCTGCGCAAGCGGCGCGGGAAACCGCGGAGAAAATTGGGGATGCCACCGCGAAAAGCGAAAAAGGGGCCGAACTCGCCGAGCGCGTTGGGTTATCGTTGCGTACCGTCGTCGACGATACGCGGAAGATTGACGAGCTGGTCCAGCGGATCGCACGAGCATCCCTGGAGCAAGCGAAAGGGCTCGACCACGCAGTCAGCGCGATGGGTCGTATCGACGACCTGACGCAGGCAAACACGGCGAGCGCGGAGCAGACGGCCGCGGCGGCGGGAGAGCTCGATTCACAAGCCGGTAAGCTCAAGGACGAGCTCGCCGACTGCTCGAAAAGGCGGACCACCGGACGGGCGCCAAAGGAACTGCGCCAAGGCAAAACTCGTCCGTACCGCAACTGGCAACGCTCGTTCCACAAGGATCGGGCGCAGCGGAGTCGTCGGGCCTTGAGCGACCGTCGCTTATAAAGCGGCAAACTCAAGCGCCGGCGGAAACGTTCACGTAGGTTCTGTGAGACCTGGCTGATCGTCGGAATGCGGCGGGGCCTTTCCGTGCGGCGTACACGGTCTTTCGTTTGGTGGTGCAATCCGTTACCTGGTAGGCCGCGAGCTTGCTCGCGCTTCAATCGCGCCAGCAAGCCGGCAGCCTACCAGATACGATTCCAAAACAAAGACTGTGGTTGGGGCGCGTCTGACGTGGCATGGGCCTCTCGCCATGTCTTTATACC
>DAITQE010000593.1:1215-3157 GCA_036833235.1 Opitutus sp. | reverse complement strand
ACGTGGAGCACGGAGCGAAAAGGCGTTTTCAACTGGCGGCACGATTTCGTCGCGGCCCAGGCCGGCATAGTGGGCGAGTATGTGCAGAAAGAAGAAATTCCGTCGCATACCAGCGACGGCGAGCTAGCAGGAGAGTCCCTGCCTTTTGCGGCTGAAGGACCCGCCGCCGCGCGACCGCCGAGCTACGGCGATCATGTGCGGACATTTTTCGATCGTGAGCGGTTTCTCACGCTGCTGCGCGAGTGGATTCTGTTTTTCACGAAGGACGACGAACTCAAAAAAACGGTGCTGCGCCAGCATCAGACCCGCGCCGTCGAAAAAGTCGTCGCCCGCTGTCGCGACCCACAAAAAACACGTGGGCTGGTGTGGCACACGCAAGGCTCGGGGAAGACATTCACGATGATCACGGCTGCGCGATTGCTGCTCGTCGGACAGGCAGCCGCGACTGCACCGACCGTGTTGCTCGTGGTGGATCGCAACGAGCTGGAGGGTCAGCTTGCCGGTTGGGTGGACCGTTTGCTGGGTGAGATCAGCCAGGCAGGAATAGCCGTGGAGAAAGCTTACCGCCGCGACCGGCTGCGCGAGTTGTTGGCGGCGGATTTTCGCGGGCTGATCATCACGATGATCCACAAATTTGACGGGATGCCGGCACGCATCACCACGCGAAAGGATTTTTTTGTGCTGATCGACGAGGCGCATCGCTCGACGGGTGGCGATCTCGGCAACTACCTGATGGGCGCGCTTCCCGAAGCGACGTTTATCGGATTCACCGGCACTCCGATCGCAAAGACGGAGAAAGGCGAAGGCACCTTCAAGACCTTCGGCTTGCAGGATGCCGATGGCTATCTCGACAAATATCCCATTGCCGAATCGATCCGTGACCGTACCACGCTCAAGCTCCGGCACAGCCTCGCGCCCAGCGAGCTCGTGTTGGATGAACAATTGCTGGAGGGAGAATTTCTAGCATTAGCCGAAACTGAGGGAGTGTCGGACATAGACGACCTCAACCGCGCACTGGATCGCGCAGTAAACCTGAAAACTTTTCTGAAGGCGGATCACCGGGTCGCTCAAGTGGCGGCGTTCGTCGCGAAACATTTTCAGGAAAACGTGGAGCCACTCGGCTACAAAGCCTTTCTCGTCGCGGTGGATCGCGAGGCCTGCGCGAAATACAAAAAAGCGCTCGACGATCATCTGCCGACGGAGTGCTCCCAAGTCGTTTACACGAAGAGTCCCAACGATGTGGTCGAACGCCCGCTCGTGGCGGAATTGCAACTCGACGAAGTGGCGGAGAAAGCCGTGCGCAAAACGTTCCCCAAACCCGGCACGCAGCCGAAGATTCTTATCGTCACGGATAAACTGCTCACGGGCTACGATGCACCGATTCTCTATTGCATGTATCTCGACAAGCCGATGCGCGATCACGTGCTGCTTCAAGCGGTGGCGCGCGTGAATCGTCCCTACGAGGATGCGAGCGGGGTCGAAAAACCGTGCGGTCTCATCATCGATTTCGTGGGTATCTTGAAGGATCTCAAAAAGGCGCTGGCCTTCGACTCGGAGGATTACAGCGGCGTGATAGAAGGGCTCGATGTGCTGTTGGCTCGTTTCCGTGAGCTGATGGGTGGACCGGCGTTGCGTTACCTGCCGAAAAGTTCGGGCAACGATCGCGATGTGCAGCTCGAAAAACTACTCTACGAAACTTTGTTCCGGAAAGAGGCGCGAGAGGCCTTCACCGAGTTGTTCAAGGAAGTCGAAACGATCTACGAAATCCTCTCACCCGATCCCGCGCTGGCCGACTATATCGCTCCCTACAACCGACTGGCCGATCTGTATGCCATGATGCTGGCGGCCTACGGACAGACAACAAGCTTTGTGGGCGAGTTGGCCAACAAGACAGCCGCTCTCGTGCAGGAAAATGCAACGGCTCACGGACTAGACCGGCTGA
>DAITQE010000593.1:0-1205 GCA_036833235.1 Opitutus sp. | reverse complement strand
TGGAATTCGACGAGGCAGCGTTGGCTGCGTTGCGCGTGCGTAAGGGTCCGGACGAGGAGAAAGTCATCAACCTCGTCCGCAGCCTGCAGCAGGATGAAACCAAGACAGAGCCTCATCTTATCTCCATCTCCGAACGAGCCGCCTCGGTCATGGAGGCTCTCGATGAACGCCAAGCGTCCACGCAACAAGCCCTCGAACAGCTCGATGCTCTTATGGCGGAACGCATCGCCGCTGAACGGGACAGAGCCGCCAGCGGTCTCGCGGCCGGTCCCTTCGGCGTCTTCTGGGAGCTTAAACGCGAAGGCTATCCAGCGGACCGAGCCAAGGCACTCGCGCTGGAGATCGAGGAAGCCTACGTGCGATTCCCAAATGCGAGCGCCAATGCGGACGAACTTCGTCAGCTAAAGGCGGAGATATACAAAGTTCTCCTCAAACTTGTGAGCGGGAAAAAAATGATCGACCTAGCCGATAAAGTCATGCGAGCGCGTCCGTCATGAACCGCGGTGTCCTGCTAACTCCAATGGAAAAATTCCGGCGCCGGGTGGACCGTTGGTCTGCCCGATTGCATGCGACTCCACGGAGAATCACTGTCATGCGCATGACGCGCAAGTGGGCTTCGTGTTCTTCGCGCGGGCGTATCTGCTTTGCCCATGATCTGCTTGAGCTTTCCGAACGCCAACAGGACTACGTGATCGTGCATGAACTCTTGCACCTTCGTCATCCGAATCACAGCAAGGTTTTCACCGCGCTATGTCGTGCTCATTTGAAGCGACCGGTGCCGCCGCCAAAGATTCGTCGCTCGGCCGGGTGATCTTTCTCGGACGACTGCGTCGGGGCTCTTCTGCGTGGCCGTGGTTATTGGGGTTCAGTCTTGCAGCGCTGTCGCGAGGGGGGGCGGCACCTGTGCTGCGGCGCCATGCTTAATGCCTTCGATTTTGTCGTCGGTACCGATTCGTAGCTGCGAGCGTGAGCGAGTGGAGGTTCGTTTCACTCGCTCACGCGCGCGGCCTGCAGTTCAGCCATACAACGCAGTGAGAAACCGCGAATGACCGCGAATATCGAAGTGAACCGAACAACGTCGGCAAGCGCGATCACCAGTCACGCTTCAGTGAGTCATCCAAGTGGTTTTTCGTTTTGATGGCGCAATCCGTTACGTGTAGGCCGCGAGCTTGCTCGCGCTTCAATCGCGCCAGCAAGCTGGCAGC
>DAITQE010000592.1:0-3165 GCA_036833235.1 Opitutus sp. | reverse complement strand
GGATTATACTGCTCGCGGTGTTCTTTGCTTTTCGCCGGCCAGAACCGTGGCGAAAAACGTTATCGAGCATGGCGTTTCTGGCGCTGCTTGGCGTGTTGTTTTCGTTCGTCGGAAACCGCGGGCTGATTCGGAACAGCATCCGCTATGCGTCGGTTGAACTTCCGCCGCCTTCCTCGGCCTTGAACTTGGAACTCGATGTCAACGCCTCCCAACAATCTGAGGTTAAACTTTTTTGGGATACCGGGAAGGGGCACAACGAAGCGGAGAGCGAGGGCGGCGCTTATGAGCCAATCACGGGCCTGCAGACACTTCGCTTTTCATTGCCCGCTCAGCACCTTCGCGGCCTGCGATTCGATCCCTTCGATCACACCGGACGGCTCACCATTCGTCGGATTCGGGTGACTGACGGCAATGGCGACGTGCGAGCGACCCTCGACCCGAACTCATTCGAAGCGGCTCGAGACATTGCGAAAATAGAAGCGGTCGACGACGTCGTGAAGATCGAAACCACCCCGTCCGCGACCGATTCGATCTTGATCATGAAAGCGTCAGCGGTGGAAAAGATAAATGCGTTGCGAGCGAAGCCGGCGAAATAGCGGCGGCGAATCGGCTTAACAGATTTGGCTCACCACAAAGACACAGAGGCACAAAGAAGACGGGGCAACCTCTCTTTCTTGTGGCAGCTATACTTCAAAAACAGTTTTGCTCGTAGAACCTCAAAGGAGTAACGGCTTATGGCCGAGGCGGGCGCGAGGAAGGGGATGTCTGCGCTTGACGAAGGGTAATACACGGCGGTATTACCCGACTATGGTCGTTAAAACCATCAAAATCCCGGAAAGTCTTTCGGCCCGCCTTCAGCGCAAGGCTCGTGCGACGAAGAGCACGGTTTCCGCCGTCATGCGCGACGCCATTGAACGCGGACTTGGCGAGGATCCTGGCATCGACATGACCGAGGCGCTCAAAGACATCATCGGCAGCGCCAGCGGTCCCGGCGACCTCTCCACCAATAAAGCGTATTTCCGGGACTATGGTCGCTCGCGCCATCGTTGATACGGGTTTTCTGGTGGCGCTGGTTGACCGTAAGGATGGCTACCATGAATGGGCCGTCGCCACCGCAAAAACGTTGCCCGGCCCTTGGCTCACCTGCGAGGCATGCATCTCGGAATCCTACCATTTGCTCGGACAGATTGCTCCGGCAGAGTCCCTGAAGATACTGGCCATGCTGGAGGGCGGAGGGTTGATGTCCCAGCATCTTCTCCCTGAGCAACGGGCCAACATTCATGACGAAGCCACCCGGTATCACGGCCGTCCCGTGGATTTCGCCGACGCATGTCTGGTGCTCCTCAGTGACGCCGCACCTCGACTGCCCATCGTCACTGTGGACAAGGACGACTTCGCTGTTTATCTCCGCGGACGACGGCCCCGCCACCTCTTGACGCCGGCGTAGCGGGTAATCTCGCGTTCTTCCCCGTGTTCTCTGTGGCTCCGTGCCTCCGTGGTTCAATTTGTTTGGGAACCTTGCTTTAGGCTCTGTCGCAGTTGTGGAATAATCCTTCCAGCGGACGGACAACCTCCGTGTCGTCCGCCTTTGCAGGTTGTCGGTGTTTCTCGCGAAACTCAGGGCGCGTAGGGACACGCGCCGCTACCTCGGAAAATCAGACTCTGCATTTACGGCTGGCGCGGCGACCGCTGGCGACCCCATGTTGTCGGCTATGTCTGGAGACGCTCACTCCTCCCCTTCCGCTCAATTCGAACCCGTGGTCGCCCTCAGCGGCGTCAGCAAAACCTATACGATTTGGGATGATCCTTCGAAACGTCTCTTCGCGCTCGGACGCAGTCTTTTCGGAGGCAAAGCACTCGACGGCAGCCGCCAGTTTACCGCCGTCCAGGATGTTTCCCTTCAAATCAAACGCGGCGAGTGCCTCGGAATCATCGGACGAAACGGCGCCGGTAAGAGCACCCTTCTTCAAATCATTGCCGGCACGCTGCAGCCCTCCACTGGCGATGTGACCGTGCACGGCCGCGTGGCGGCGCTTCTCGAGCTGGGCAGCGGGTTCAACCCCGACTTCACCGGTCGGGAAAATATCCGTCTCAACGCGGCCATTCTTGGTCTCACCAAGGAGGAAACCGACGCGAAGTTCGATGCCATCGTAGCCTACTCGGGCATTGAAGAATTCATCGAGCAGCCTGTTCGGACGTATTCCAGCGGAATGACGTTACGACTCGCATTCGCCGTCTGTGTGCATGTTGACGCTGATGTCTTGATCATCGACGAAGCGCTGGCTGTCGGCGACGCGCGGTTCGCGTTCAAATGCCACGCGACGCTCGATCAAATGATCACCGACGGGCGCACCATCATTTTCGTTTCGCACGACACGAACTCCGTGAAACGGATCTGCGATCGCGCTCTTCTGCTTGAGCGGGGCGAGGTCGTTTACGAGGGTGTGCCGAATGATGTGGTCAATCTCTACACAAAACTGATCACGAGCCCTCACGGCATTGAGGCGATTCGTCCGGATATTGCGGCGCTCAAGAGCGGCACCGTCGCCGAATCGGAGCCGGAGGAGGATCACCGCGGCTCGAACGCGGTCTCGGCCGTCGAAACCGTTGCCGACGTTAAAGTGGAGCGACTCGTTGCCGAGGAGCGCTCGCACCAGCAGATTTCCGACAAGGAATACGCCTATGGCGGGGAGTACGGTGAAATCGAAAAAGTTTCCGTGCACGATGAGCAGGGAAATCTGCGCCTGAGTTTTGTCGCGGGCTCACGAGCGCGTGTGCGTTTGCTCTGTCGGGCCGACAAAGATGTCACCGATCCGATTTACGCCGTCACGATCAAGGACGCGCGTGGCCAGGAAATTTTCGGAACCAACACGTATTTTCAAAATCTGCCGCAAGCGTCAGTCGCGGCCGGCAAACAGGCAGAGGCATTGTTCGATATTCAGCTCAATATCCTGCCTGGAATCTATTTCATCTCGACCGGGTGGGTGAAGATTGTGGACGGCGAAGTCCAGGTGATCCACCGCCGCTACGACGTCGTACGTTTCGATGTGCTGCCGCGCGATCGGTCGTTCGGGATCGCGTTTTGTCCCACGCGGATCTCGGTACGAACGATCGTAAGCGGTAACCTGGCTACAGCGTAGCAGTGAGAACTTCGTGTCGCTATAC
>DAITQE010000591.1:0-3171 GCA_036833235.1 Opitutus sp. | reverse complement strand
ATGTCGAATGCTGCGTAAAATTCCTCCAGGTTGGTAAGCGGCGCCTTGGCGCGAAGGTTTCCCGGTGAATGCGGGTCGGTGTTGACCTGCAATCGGAGTTGCTCGTCGCGGATATTGGTGTGCCACACCGTTGCCCAACTCAAAAAGAAGCGTTGCCCAGGGGCGTAGCCGTCGATCTTCGTGCGCGGCTGACCCGCGAGTGCCTTTTGCAGAGCCGCGTAGGCAATCTTCACGCCGCCCAAATCGGCAATGTTCTCACCTTGGGTCAACGCGCCGTTGATATGCAGATCATCAATCGCGACGTAGCCATTGAATTGTTTTACGATCGCCGCAGAGCGCTCCGCAAAGCGTGCGGCCGATTCCTTGGTCCACCAATCCGTAAGACTTCCGTCCGCCGCGAACTGCCGCCCGGTGTCGTCAAATCCATGCGTCATCTCGTGCCCGATCACAGCGCCAATGGCGCCGTAATTCACCGCATCGTCGGCTTTGGGATCGAAGAACGGCGGCTGCAGGATGCCGGCGGGGAAAACGATCTCGTTCATCGTCGGATTGTAGTACGCGTTCACCGTGGCGGGCGTCATTCCCCATTCGGAGCGATCCACGGGTTTGCCAATTTTGGCGAGCTGGCGATGCGTGTTGAATTCACGGGCGCGGAAAACATTTTCGACGTACGGACCGCGGTCCACGTGGAGTGCGGAGTAGTCGATCCATTTATCCGGATACCCGATCTTCACGCCAAACGCGTCGAGCTTCGCCAGCGCCTTGGTGCGTGTGGGCTCGTCCATCCATTCGAGCGTTTGCAGGCGATGGCGCAGGGCCGCGCGGAGATTCCCGACCAGATTCAGCATCCGTTCTTTGGATTCAGGCGGAAAGTAATCCTTCACGTAGAGCTGTCCGAGCGCTTCGCCGGCGGAACCGTCGATGGTGTCCAGCACGCGTTTCCAGCGTTCGCGTAGTTCCTGTGCTCCCGTGAGAGTTTTGCCAAAAAAGGCGAAATTCTGGCCGGCAAAGGCGGCGCCGAGGTAGGGTGAGGCGGTGCGCAACAAATGCCAGCGAAGATAAACCTGCCAGTCGCTCACAGGCGTGGCCGCGAGTTGCGCGTCGAACGCTTGAAGGAACTCCGGCTGGCCTACATCGATCACGGTTGGCTCGGGAATACCCAACGCGGCAAAGTAAGCGGTCCAGTCAAAATGCGGAGTCAGCTTTCGCACCTCAGCGAGCGGCAGCTTGTGGTAGTTGGCGACGGGATCGCGCAAGGCGACGCGGTTTTTGGACGCGTTGGCGAGTGCAGTCTCCAATTTCAACACGGTTTCGGCGGAGGTCTTTGCGGCCACCGGCGTTTCGCCTGCGAGCTCCAACGTGCGCGCGACGTGCGCCACATACTCGGTTCGCAGCGTTTTCGATTTCTCGTCCGTACGAAGATAGTAGTCGCGGTCTGGCAGCCCGAGACCGCCCTGGCCGTTTGCCGCGATCATCATTTTCGTGTCTTTGGGATCCTGCTCTGACGCGAACTGGAATCCGGCGTGGATGCCCAGTTTATGCAAGCGAGCGATCACCGCTTGCACATCCGCGCGGTCCTTGATTGCGGCGATGCGATTCATCTCGGGTTCGAGCGGGGTTAGTCCGGCGCGTTCGATCGCTGCGTCATCCATTCCGCTGGCGTAGAAATCTCCCACGAGTTTTTCGATCGCGCCGTGGGTGTCGGGTTTGGCGGCACGCTTGAGAATGGTGTGCAGCGCCGCTTTGTTGAACTCGTCGACCTCGTTAAATGCCTGCCACCGACTATAGGCCGGCGGAATGGGATGCGTCTTCTTCCAGCCGCCGTTCGCGAACTGATCGAAGTCGTCCTGCGGCTTCACCGACAGGTCGAAATTTTTTGGATCAAGTCCGGCGCGAGTGATTCCCGTGAGGGACAGCGCGATTGCGAGGAGGACGAATGTAGGCAGACGCATCTGCGCAGCTTTATGACACAACGGCTGTTCGCAAGCGTCCGTGGTCGACCGGCGAAAAATCCAGATGACTGGAGCGGATGCCGATCGCCCGCAGCTTTGGATTTAATCCGTGCCGCCCGCGAGCGCCGGGGTAGGTTGCGCGCTTGCCCCGTTTCTGCTGGCCAGCAGAAACGCAGGCGAACGAACGTGGTGCGGCAAGCGCGCAGCCTACCACGTTTTTTTTGTTTCGGATCGAATCTTGTAGGCTGCCAGCTTGCTGGCGCGATTGAAGCGCGAGCAAGCTCGCGGCGTGTCCACGTAACGGATTGCGGCATCAAAACGAAAGACCGGGCGCAGCCTGCGCGGATTCGCTAAACGGAATCGTTTTTCTGTCGATCGCTGTCCTACTGAGCACCGGCCGTTCGTCGTGATTTTAGGACCATTTTTAATGTCGTCTTCAATTCGCCATCCGCTCGATCTCATGAAAACGAACAGCTCTCCCTATCTTTTGATTTTTCGGGACGCTCTACCCGAAATCTACCAACGCCTGTCAGCCGAGGAGCGCCAGCAGCTGATGCAGCGGTGGAATGAATGGTACGATGCCCTCGCCGCTCGGGGGAAAGTTCAGCACGGCCATCCGTTGGAACCCCACGGGCGCATCGTCTCAGGCGCCCGCGGAGAACACGTGGTCGATGGGCCATTTGCCGAGGCCCACGAAGCGATCGGCGGCTATTTTCTTCTAACCGTGGCGAGTCTCGATGAGGCGACTGAAATCGCGCGACATTGCCCGAGCTTGCCGTTCGGAATGAAAGTCGAAGTCCGTGCCATCGCCGAGGCCTGCCGGGCTTTGGGGGTGCGCGGACGAGGATTGAGTACAACGGATTTGACCGCTGCTTGATCGCGCGATGGGTTCCGGCAGGACCATGGATCGAGACAGTTGCCAGGCACGGCAAGCCATGCGATTGGAAAACAATGGCTCGTTGTCAGCTCCGAGCGCTCTCCAAACTGGCGCTTCGTCGGTCACTCACTTTGTTGGAACAGGTTCAAACGGATCTACGAAAATTTTTATGGACGAATTAGCGGATCAGACGCCGACGAATGGTGAACGCCTGCCCTCGTCGGCTTCGCCGTCGCAAGTGGTGGAACATTTCTTTCGCCATGAAACGGGCCGCTTGCACGGCGCGCTCACGCGATTGCTGGGACCGGGAAACTTGACGCTGGTCGAAGACGTGACTCAAGG
>DAITQE010000590.1:0-3179 GCA_036833235.1 Opitutus sp. | reverse complement strand
ACCTACACCGACCCGCCTCTTGGGCTGGTACCAACCACACAACACACGCCACTAAATCACGCTAGGTCTGCGCCTTTGCTCGATCTCGTCGCACAACTGCTCGAAGCGCACGCGTAGCCGCGCGGCGTCGGGAAAATCATAATGTCCCGGCACGATCCAACGCGCGCCAATGGCACGCGCCTTGCGCATGCTTCCAAGTCGAAGTTCTGGCGCATCTGAAAATATACGCGGCGACGCTTGCGTTCGCATCATGAATCGAACCCACAGGTCACCGCTAAACAGAAGGTCGTAACGCGGGCTGAAAAATCCACAGTGCCCAATCGTGTGGCCGGGGAGATGTACGACCCGCAACCCGCCCCAGAAGGGGAGCTCCTCTCCATCGTTGATTTCCACATCAATTTTCACGGCCCGATAATGCATAATCGCGCGTCCCAAAGTTTCCAGCACGCCGCACACGCGGCTCGCCCCGCCATACGGATGCACGCCATCGAGATGCGCTTGTTCCAATCGGTGCGCATAAACCGGAGCGCCCGTCCACGCCTTCAGTTCCGCGGCATTTCCGGCATGATCAATATGCCCGTGCGTCAGTAAAATGGCGCGTATCTCTTTCGCGCCAACCCCGGCGCGCTGCATGACCTGCCGAATCCGTCCTGCATCTCCCGGAAACCCTGTATCGAGCAAAACCGCACCGTCGCTTCCGACCAACAAGTGCGGGACGCTCATCATTCCTCGAATCGGAAGGAGATCCGGCGGCCAGTCGTGGAGTTGGTTCATCAGGGCATTTCTGAGTACACCAGACGCCTGCAGCCGTAAAGCGATTCGCCAGCGTCGCACCTGCGGGTGCGAGCAGCGTGAGTCCCGAGCTCACTTCCGCCGGCTCGCCAAACGCTGGCTGACTGATTCGCTCATAACAACATCGGTCACATCTCGGACGGACCCTTGTTCGCAACGGCGGTCGCATCCGTTTCCCGACCGAGCGCCGAATAGACTTCCAGCCACGTGTCTTCGAACGAAGACACGCTTTTGCTTTGAGTCCTCTGCGGAATCGCGCATCTGTGTGGAGCGAATTGTCGTTTCGTTAACCTCCAACCGAACCTCAATCAGGTTCGGACAGCTCACCCCCCTTTATGAGCATCTCTGCCCCCGGTGAATTCCTCCCCGCCCCGATCACATCGGCTCCGCGGTTCAAGCCGAAGTATCCGGGCATCCGGGTCACCTGCAACGGCAATCAGCTTGTCACCCAATACGTCGAGACGCGCATTACGGAAGGCGGCGTGTTTTATCCCATCACGCCTTCGACCGAGGGCGGAGAAATTTATCAGCAATCCTACGCGTCCGGTGAGCTCAATGTCTGGGGCGCGCAAAAAGTCGCCGCGGAAACCGAGGGTGAACACGCCGCGCAAGGCGGCGCGACGGCCTACGCCGTAACCGGTCGACGCACGGTCAATTTCACCTCCGGCCAGGGCATCGTATATGCGATGGAGCAGTACTACCACGCGCCAGGGAAACTCTCGACGATGGTGCTCGAAGTCGGCGCCCGCGCTCTGACAAAACACGCCCTCAACGTCCACTGCGGTCACGACGATTTCTATGCCGCGCTCGACACGGGCTGGATCATGCTGATGGCAAAGGACGCGCAGCAGGCCGCCGACCAGGCGATCATCCTGCGCAAAGTCGCCGAGCTCTCGCTCAACCCTGGCATGAACATTCAGGACGGCATGCTCACGACGCACTCGGAACGCATGTACCTCGCGCCCGAAGCCGAATTCCTCCGCGAGTTTCTTGGCGCGCCTGACGAGCAGATCGAATGTCCCACGCCCGCGCAGCGCGAACTCTTCGGCCCGCGCCGCCGGCGCGTGCCGCAAATGATGGATCTCAAGAATCCCGTCCTCCTCGGACCGGTGCAGAATCAGGACCACCACATGAACGGCGTCGTCGCGCGCCGGAATAATTTCAACGAGCCGATCCTCGGCATGCTCGCCGACGCCTACGCCGAATTCGGCAAACTCACCGGCCGCACCTATAACTTTCTCACCCACTACAAAACCGACGACGCCGAAACTGTTTTCGTCTCTCTCGGCTGCGCGGCTGAAAACATCGACGCGGCGTGCGACTACCTGCGCGAACAACGCAACGCGAAGGTCGGCTCGATTCACATCAACGTTATCCGCCCTTTCCCGGAGGCCGCCGTCGTGGACGCTCTACGCGGCAAGAAGAACGTCATCATCCTCGAACGCACCGACGAAGGCCTCGCCGGCGACAACCCGCTCGCCCGTGACATTCGTGTGGCCCTCGGCAAAGCCAACGAAGCCGCGCGGTTCGAAGTAGCGCAGGCTTCCAGCCTGCTTACGAATGGCACCGCCCACCCGGAAGGCGGACAAGCTTTCCAGCCGGTGAATTCTGCGGCTGGAAGCCGCAGCCACACTGCGGGCAAGGATGCCCGCGCTACACAAAACCCCAGCCTGCTCCACGCGCTTTCCCCCTCCGAAACACCGCGCCTTTTCCGCGGCGCCTACGGCATCGGCTCACGCGACTTCCGTCCCGAGCATACCCTCGGCGCCTACGAATTCGCCACCGGCACCACGCGTCGACAGGACGGACGCAGCGCCGCCGACGGCGAGACGTTCTTCGTGCTCGGCGTGAATCATCCTTACTCCGTCATCAGCAAAGACACGCCGTCGCTCTTGCCAGACAAAGCGATCGCGGTCCGCTTTCATTCCATCGGCGGCTGGGGCATGATCACGACCGGCAAGAATCTCGGGTCCATCATCGGCGATTTCGGCAAATTCATTTCCGAAACTAATCCAACTTACGACGAACACGGCCAGCTCGTTGAAAAAATTAACGTCATGGCCAATCCGAAATACGGCTCCGAGAAGAAGGGCGCGCCGACGAATTACTATCTCACCGTCGCGCCCGAGCCGATCAAGGTGAACTGCGAGTTGAACCACGTCGACGTGGTGCTGTGTTGCGATCCAAAGGCCTTCACGCACACGAATCCACTCGAAGGTTTAAAAAAAGGCGGCTCGCTCGTCTGGGAGTCCAGCGACACGCCCGAGACCGCGTGGCAGCGCATCCCGGCGAAATACCGCCAGTTCGTTCACGAAAACAATATTCGCGTTTTCATCCTGCCGGGCTTCGACATCGCGCGCGCCGCCACGAGCCAGACGGAACTACAG
>DAITQE010000589.1:0-3186 GCA_036833235.1 Opitutus sp. | reverse complement strand
TCACATGGCTGTGCAGCGTGGTGTAGGTTTCCTTGCTGGTGTTGCCGTGGACGAAGCGGGTGCTGCCGGTCGGGTTGTAGTAATTAAAAATGGCGCGGACGGATTTCTCGCTAGCAGGACCGGTGACAATTGCTCGAGCCACGTGGGCGACGAGTTTCTTGGGATCGGCATAGTAGAGCAGTTTTTTCCATTCGGGGCCTTTGCCGAGTACGCGGACTTTGGTGGCATACCATTGTTCGACAATGGCGAGGAGTTCGGAAAAACGGTAAAAGGCGGGCGCCGCGGGATCGTCTGAGAAGTGATCGCGTATCAGATCCTTGGTGATGCGGAAAAGGATCGGCGACTCGCGGAGAGAAAGGAGATCATCGAGGGAAAGTACGACCTCGCCGGCGGCGACTGCGGCAGCGAGTGCAGTCTTGATCGGAATGGCGTTGGCCTCGATTTGGTAGTCGCCGATACGGGTGAAGTCAGCTGTGAGGGGTCCTTCGGGGTATTCGAGCCGGTAACCCTCGATGTTCGGAAAAATGATACCGTCGCGCGCCTCGCGTTCTTCGAGTGCTCGGACGCGCGTGGTCTCGATGGGTTCGGGAGGAGTGGCTTCGCCAGATTTGAAGAGCTTGAACGGCACACCGATGACGTGGGCGTATTCCGGAGGAAATTTGTAGAGGATGCCGGGCGCACGGTGTTCGCGGAGGGCGTCGCGCTTGCGCCGCTTTTCGGTTTCCTTCGTCAGAAGTTCGCCGCTCTTGGGATCGTAAGGGGCGAGAGCGTAGCTCTTGCGGCGAAGGGCGCGGCCAGCGACCTGCTCGCAGAGAAGTTGGGAGTTGAAGGCGCGGATGCCGACGATGTGAGTGACCGTATTGGCGTCCCAACCCTCGGTGAGCATCGAGACGGAGACGACGCAGCGGACATAGGCACCGAGGGTGCCGCGCTTCCCGATGGTGTTGACGACTTCGCGAAGAATCTCGGCGTCTGAGATCTCGCTGGCGGCACCGGAACCATGGAGGCGCGCGTAGTCGCGCTTAAACTGGGCGAACTCGGGAGCGAAGACGCGTCGAAAAGAATCGTCGATTTGGCCGGAGTTTTCGAGTGCGTCAGAATCGATGAGCAGGGTAGCGGGCCGGGACAGTGGACGGCGGGTTTGCCTGTCGTAGTTGGAGAAAAGATCGTAACGTCCCTCGACGACGGTGGGAGGCGCGGAGGAGTCCTCGTCGGCGGGTTGTTCGTAGCCGGCGATGAACTTGAAGACCTCTTTGGAAACAGACGTGTTGTTACAGACCACGATGAAGACGGGAGGCGTGGTTTCAAAGGCGAGCTGGCCGCCGCGACGGAAGTCTTCGTCGTAATGTTGGTAGAACTGATCGAGTGCGGCTTGAAGCGTTGGCGGGATCTTCGGCGGGGCTTCACGCAGAGGCGCGCCCTTCTCGACGGCCCGGGCGCGCTGGGTGCGCTGTCCTGCGCGGGGAAGCTCGTCTTTGATGTGAGCGTAGAGATTTCTAAGAACGGGTTCGCCGATTTTGTCAGTGTCGTCGCGAGTGGGAAGATAGGGAATCTTAACGAGCCCGGATTCAATGGCCTCAGTCAGACCGAAGTCGGAGACGGTCCACGGAAAAAGACTGTAAGGCTTGTAGCCGGAGCCGGTGAGAAAATACGGCGTGGCGCTGAGATCATAAACGGCGCGGACCTTGAAACGCCTGGCGATCTCCCGGAGTCCGGAGAACCACACGGCGGCGCGTTTGTTTTCCTCCTCGGTGTCCTCGCCTTCGGCCTTGATTTTCTCGTCGTTGGCTTTGGGGAGATAGCAATGATGGGCCTCATCGTTGAGTACGAGCAGGCGCGTGCCCGCTTTGAAGCTGGGGAGGACGCGTTTAAGGACTTGGGCGTAGTCTTCGGTGCCATCCTTATTCTTGGCGCCGTCGGCTTGGATTTTCCCGTCAAAAGGCGAGCGCTTGTTGCCTTGCAGGGCTCTTGGCTGGAACCCTTGGAAATTGGTAATCGCGAGGTGTGCGTTGAGACTTCGGAAGCCATGTCGCTGAGAGTGCGGGACGAGGGAGCGTTCCGAGTAGTAGTCGCGGATTGTGGCAACATCGTTGTCGGGTTCGACCCGCAGCACGCCGAGGCGATCGCGAATCGTGATGCCGGGTGCGATGAGGAGAAAATTGTCGGCGAAGCGCGGATCGCTGCGATATTCCTGGCGGTTGCAGAAATGGTAAACGATGAGCGCGCCCATCACGACGGTCTTGCCGGTGCCGGTGGCCATCTTGAAGGCGACGCGTGGGAGATTGTTGGCAGGGTCGCGGTTGACAGCCTGAGTGCGTGTGAGTTCACTGAGCGCGTGCTGTCCCGGATTCGATTTTTCGGCGACTTCGTTGAGCCAGATGGCGGTTTCGATCGCCTCGCGTTGGGCAAAGAAAAGATGATTTTCGCGAGCCGGATCGAGAAACCAATAGTGAAGCAGTTCCTTGGTGACGCGGGTGGTGTTGGGATAGGCGTTATCACGCCAGAGCTTCACTTCGCGCCGGAGAAGATTGACGAGGTGAGCGCCGTAGTCGCCTCGGGCCTCTTCAATTGCAGAAGGCAGATCGAGCTGTGGGCCGGCCTAAACGGGTATCGTTTGGATTTCCGGTGAAAACGAACGGCGACCGGGCACAACGAGTTCGTAGTCGAGTTCACCCTTGAGGTTGGTCGCGTAGTGGAGACGCGGTTCCTCGTAAGGGTTGTTTAAGATTGGGTTGTTGCTCGGCATCTCCGCGTGAACGATGTCAGACAAAACATCGGGGTTGGCGAATGGATTCTCCGCCTGAAGGCACGCTGCTGGGAATCACCGCGTTTGCATTCTTTCCATTCCTGGCGACGGTCTTCTCCGCAGTTCAAACGTTTAAAACTCAATCCCATCCATCATGAAACAGTCCCCTCCTCTATCCCGATCCGTCTCCCTGCTGGCCGCCGCTGCGGCCTTTGCCTTTCTGCCCCTCGCCGCGCGCGCGGCTGACGCCATGCCTGCCGCCAAGAGCGGAGGCAATGTCAGTGTCACCGGCGAAGTGCTCGATATGGCGTGTTATCTCGACCACGGCGCCCACGGCGATAAGCACGCGAGCTGCGCCAACAAGTGTATTGCGAGCGGCCTGCCAGTCGGCCTCAAAAGTTCCGACGGCACCGTTTATTTGCTCATCGGCGAACATAAAC
>DAITQE010000588.1:0-3194 GCA_036833235.1 Opitutus sp. | reverse complement strand
CATGCTTTCCGCCCGATGAGGCGACGCCTCGATAAAAACCAAGCACTTCAAAATTGGTACACCCGAAGGGAGTCGAACCCCTAACCTCCAGATTCGTAGTCTGGCGCTCTATCCAGTTGAGCTACGGGTGCATGACCGAGCGCGAGAACAAGCAAGGTTCCGCTCCGAAGTGCAAGCGAGAATTTCAGCGTTCCACCGCGTCATAGCGGAGCGTTCGCGTGCCCATAATTTGGCGTCAATCCGCGACCGAATCCATGCCGTTGTCGTCCAAGCTCTGAACGTCGCGAACTCGTGTCTCAGCTGTCAGTGAGCCGCCAATCAATCAAACAAAGTTGCAGGAATTTTCGGTCGTTGAAGTGATTCCATTTCAACTCGAACGCGAGATCGAGCGGCACCCCAGTCTCCGGCAGGCGATGGGCCAGTTTCCACGCCACACCGTGCAGCTTCCGCCCTCGCCCATCGTCGATGGTAAAACGAAAATGGTGCTCTTTGAACGTCTCCGGCGGACTCCTCAAGACCACGCCGCGAACCCCAAACCGCGGCTCCGGATTCCCCTGGCCGAACGGATGCATCAGTTCCAACTCTTCCATCAAGCGCGATGTGATCTGATCAGGTGTGAGCCAGACGGCCACGTCGAGCCGTGCCTCGGCAATACTGTCTCCAGCCTGCAGTCGCACCGCTTCCGCGAAGCGTTCACGAAAACGCCCCAAATGTTCTTTGCGCAAAGCGATTCCAACCGCCATCGGATGCCCGCCCCAACTCGTTAGCTCTTCGCAACAGGTTCCCAGCACCTCGACGAGATTCAGTCCATCGACGCTGCGGCCCGACCCCTTTGCCATGTCGCCCTCGTTGCCTAGGACAACGCACGGCCGGTTGTACTTCCGAGAGACGCGGCCCGCCACGATCCCGACGACGCCGGGATGCCAGTTTTCGCTGAACAGCACGATGCCCGGAAAGGTGGAATATTCCTGTTCGATCAAGCGCTCTGCCTCCTCGGTGATCTTCCGCTCGATTTCCTGGCGCTCGCGATTGAACACATCGAGCTGGCGCGCGGTTTCCCGACAAAACGCATCATCTTCACTGAGGAGCAGCTCGACCGACAACGCCGCATCGGCGAGACGGCCGGACGCATTGATCCGCGGCCCCAGCCGGAATGAAATATCCACCGGATTAATTCCATTGGCGGGCTTCACGCCGGCAATTTCCATCAACGCGCGCAACCCTGGCCGCTTCGACTCCTGCAGGATGCTCAATCCTTGACGTGCCAGAATCCTATTTTCGCCGAGCAACGGCACGAGATCGGCCACAGTGCCCAATGCTACCAGATCCAGGTAATCGCGCAGTTTGATGCGAAACGCCACCGGGTGGTTCTCCGCTCTCAGCTGCTTCAACAGCCCGTGAGCGAGCTTGAAGACGAGTCCGACGGTGCAGAGATGCCGCCAAGGGCCGTCGGCTCCGGATTCATCGGCATGCACGTGCGGATTGATGAGCATGCCATCGAGCGGCCGCTCTTTCGAGCGATGATGATCGAGCACGATGACGTCGATCCCCTGCCCGCGAAGATAAGCGACTTCCTCGTGTGAGTTCGTGCCACAATCCAACACGATGAAAAGCTGGGGCACGCCACCCTCCAGCGCGCGATCGATCGCGCTGCGGGACAGGCCGTATCCATCTTCTGAACGCCGGGGTACGACAAAACGCGGCATCAGTCCAAATCTCCGCAGCACGCCCACAAGCAACGCTGTGCTACTGACGCCATCGACATCGTAGTCTCCGAGTACGACGACGTTTTCCTGGCTCGCAATCGCTTGTCGCAGGCGTGTCGCAGCCGCGTCGAGATTTCGTAACAAAAAAGGATCGTTCAACGCGGCGAGCGCCGGATCGAGAAACCGCGCGGCCGCGCCGTCGGCGCCGAGCCCTGCCCGCAGTAGTAGCTCAGCGAGGACATGGCTCACCCCGGCGCTCTTGCTGAGCGTTTCGACCGCCTCGAGAGGTAACGGAGAATGGGTCCAGCGCATCGTAGCAGATTCTGTCGGTGAAGCGCGTCGCTCTCAATGCGCTTCACCACCGAGCCAGCGCGTTGTGATCAACGCGATCCTCTCTGGCCAATTACTCCGACGCCTTGCTGGAACCGGTCCACTCGTACTTCGGCGCGATGTCGTGATGCGCTTCCACATGCTTCCGGTCGCCCTTGTGCCACCAGTAGAAGATCGGGCTCGCGATGAAGATCGAGGAGAATGTGCCCGTCACGATACCGACAAGGAAGGTGAACGAGAGATCGTTGATGACACCACCGCCGAAAATATACAGCGCGAGCGCTGCGAGGAACGTGGTCAAGCTGGTGAGAATCGAGCGCGTGAACACCCGATTGGTCGCGAGGTTGATGATGTCGCGCAGGTTCCCCGTCGGATTCGTTTTCAATTCTTCGCGGATACGGTCGAACACGACGATCGTGTCGTTGATCGAGTAACCAACGATCAACAGAATGGCACCAACCATCGGTGCGGTGAACTGCCGCCCCGTCAGCACGAAGATGCCGATCGTCATGAGTACGTCGTGTACCGTCGAGACGACCGCGCCGATGCCGTAGCCGATCTCAAATCGAAATGCCACGTAGAGCATGATGCCGACAATCGAGAGACCGATCGCCATCAGCGCGTTCCATTGGATCTCCTTGCCTATGGACGGTCCGATGGTGGTCCGGCCTTCAACGCTGAATCCAGCGGAGGGGAAGGCCTTTTTCAGTGCGGCAACAGCAGCGTCGCCTTTGCCTGACTCGGTTTGGATATTGAGGAGTTCCTGACCACCGCCGATTTCGCTTTGGTAAACGGGCAGCGTTTCGCCGGCTTTTGCTTGCCCTAACGCGGTCTGAATTCGTTCGGTCGTGACGCGTTCCTTGAAGGTGAGGTTCATCACATCGCCACCGGCGAAATCGATACCGTAGATTTTTTCGCCGCGGAAACCGATGGCTACTACACCGACGAAAACGAGAACCCAAGAAGCGATAAACGCGCGGCGACCGAATTTAACGAAGTCCATGGTCGGTGGCCGGATGTTCATCGTGATCATCTTCTTCATGATTCCGGAGACGATCACCATATCGAGCAGCATCTGACTGACGATCAGCGCTGTAAACATCGTGGAGAAAATACCGATCGTGATCGTAACGCCGAAGCCTTTCACCGGACCGGTAC
>DAITQE010000587.1:0-3196 GCA_036833235.1 Opitutus sp. | reverse complement strand
CATACAAGCGACGCGCAGCCGGCAAGAGCGATCTCGAGCGAACTGATCTGGCGAAAGACAAATCAGGCGTGTTCAGCGGCAGCTACGCGATCAACCCGGTCAATGGCGCACGCGTTCCCATCTGGATCGCGGACTATGTTCTCATGGGCTACGGCACCGGCGCGATTATGGCCGTGCCAGCGCACGATGAACGCGACCATGAATTCGCCGTGCGGTTCAGTTTACCGATCATTCGAGTGATCGCTGGTGAGGCCGGTTCAGACGAACTGCCTTTTACAGGAGATGGCACATTGGTGAACTCACCCGGTTACGACGGCATACCATGGCCGGAGGCAAAAACCAAAATCACTGCAGATCTCGCAGTGCGAGGCGTTGGTCAGGCGACCGTCAATTTCAAGCTGCGCGACTGGCTGTTCTCGCGCCAACGGTATTGGGGTGAGCCATTCCCAATTGTTTGGGTGAACGAAGCCGACTATCGCCAGGCCAAGGCTGTGCGCGGTGACGATTTTCCTCCGCAGCCGGTGACGTTCTCCAGTGGCGGCGTCACGCACTACGCGTTGCCACTGCCGTCTGCCGCTCTGCCGCTCGAACTGCCCGAAGTCGCTTCGTATCTGCCGAGTGGTAACGGCGAAAGTCCACTCGCGAACGAGACCAGCTGGCTTGAAATCTGGATCGATGTTAAAACGGGCGCAGCGGTCCCCGCCTCCGAGCCGAGGCCTTCAGGTGAGAGTTGGATCCGCGGGCGGCGCGAAACGAATACGATGCCGCAGTGGGCTGGATCGTGTTGGTATTATCTGCGATTCGTTGACCCAAAAAACCCGACCGCACTCGCCTCTCCTGCAGCATTGCGTTATTGGGGCGTCCCCGATCTCTATGTCGGCGGTGCGGAGCATGCCGTGCTTCACCTGCTGTATGCACGTTTCTGGCACAAAGTTCTCTTTGACCTCGGCGTCGTGCCTCAAAGCGAACCGTTCACGAAGCTGTTTCATCAAGGAATCATTCTTGGCGAAGACGGCGAAAAGATGTCCAAGAGCCGCGGCAACGTGGTCAGTCCTGATACCATCATCGCGTCTCACGGCGCGGATACGCTCAGATTGTACCTGATGTTCCTTGGACCGCTGGAGGCCATGAAGCCTTGGAACCCGCGCGGGATCGAAGGCGTTCACCGTTTTCTCCAAAAAATCTGGCGTGAATGCGTGACCGCGGAAGGCACGATCAATCCCAAGATTTCGGAGAATGCGTCGGAGCCGTCCGAGGTCACGAAGCTGTTGCACGAAACCATCAAGAAAGTCGGCGACGATATCGAATCGATGAGTTTCAACACCGCGATTTCGAAGATGATGATCTTCGTCAACGCGCTGCAAAAAGCGCCTCAGGTCAATCGCAGCAGCGTCCGGACATTCCTCCAAATATTGGCGCCCTTCGCTCCGCATTTCGCTGAAGAACTGTGGGAACGCCTTGGCGAAAAGCCCTCAGTGCTAGCAGCACCCTGGCCGACTTACGACCCGGCCAAACTGGCGAGCGGCGAGGTGAAACTGGTTTTCCAGGTGAACGGAAAACTCAGAGGCGACGCGATGGTGCCAGTCGGAACGACTGAAGCCGAAGCACTCAAACTGGCGTTGGCCAATGAGAAAGTCGCGACGTTCGTCGCGGGGAAACCGATTCGCCGAGTCATTTACATATCAGGTAAAATCCTTAACATCGTGGTCGAAAATTAGGTTGCGTTGAGTAATGAGGTTTCTAGGTATAATACCCTAGAATCGAAACCCACCCACCTCGACCGAATGCCATGAACGTAATCCGCCATTTTCGAAGGTTCGGATTATTGTTCGCACTGGGTCCGGCGATCGGATTCGCCGCGATTTCCGCGAAACCTAATTTGCTGGGGAAATTTTTCGTCAATGCCGTCAACGGCCATGTCACGTTTGTAACGGACGGGCGCGTGGTCAGTCCGAGCAAAGGCGACACGTTTCTTGCCCGTGGAACGATTATTGAGACCGGACCGGGAGCGAAAGCGGCGCTCTTATTTTCAAATCAGACGAGCGTTATCGTGGACGAAAAAACACGATTTGAGGTCGAGAAGTTCGAGCAGGAATTTTTTCCGCCCAGCAACAACCTTCGAGTAGAACCGTCAAACTCGGCCACCACCATACAGCTGGCGCAAGGTCGCGTGTTGATCAGCACCCCGACTCTTCGCAGTGGCACGGTCATGGCGTATCGCACCGCGCACGCGACAATCTGGATTCGCGGCGAAAAGGTCCTAATCGAAACAAACGAGAAGCAAACTCACGTTGTGGTCATCGCGGGCGCGGTCACGATCGATTCGCGCAGTACGGGAGGGCCGGCGGTCGTGATCGGAAAACGCCTAGTCACCGGCGAGGAAGCCTTTCTGACGAACGGTGGTTCACCCGCCGAAGGCGCCAATGCGCGAACAGCTTTCCAGATCCCGTTGCCGAAACGTAAGCCAGCGAAGAAAAATTTGTCGTCGCCTTCGATCGCGATTCAAATACCCGGAACCAGGTTCTCCCTATCTCCAGCTTCGGATGGCGTGCTCCTGACGTCAGCAACTCGTGTAATCCATCTGCTCGCTGACGGCACGATCGCCATTAGCGCTCCCGGCGAACAAGCGAGCGTTTCAAAATCGATTCGAGACGCGATGTTGTCCGATCCAGAATTGCCCGCGCTGCTACGCGCCTCATTGAAAGCCGTCGCCTCCGCCGTTCAGCGCAATGGCGAAGACCTCTCGATCGAAGCTGCGACTCATTTGATTGTCGGTAGTGCGTCGGCCGCAGCGGCTGCGCTTCCCGATGAAGCGCCCGCCTTTGCCGCGGAGACGGTCACAGCCGTCACTCGTCCAAATTCATCGACCGCTGCCAATGCGCCAGCCGCGACCGCAACTGTGATTGCCGCGCTGGTCTCAGCCACACCCGCCGCCGCGGTTCAGATTTCTTCCGCCGCCGCTACCGCTGTGGCGGAACAGGCTGTCGTTATCGCTGCAGCGGCGGCGAAGGCAGCGCCCACCCAGGCGGCGCAAATTGCTTTCGCGGTCACTCGAACCTTTCTGCAAAATTCGGCTCAAGCGTCGAACGATGCTTCGTCATTACGGAACGCTTCAGCGGTGGCGGCGGCTGTGACAACCTCTGCGCCGGATCAATCAGCGTTGATTGCCGCGTCGGTTCTCCAAGCAATATTGCGG